>DATETD010000177.1:0-7210 GCA_035283885.1 Rhodocyclaceae bacterium | reverse complement strand
CCAGCAAGATCGATGGCCACAACCACCCCACGCGTTCGCGTGGCCAAGCGAGGTCGGACGCCGGCGATTGACGCCGCCACAGCAGCTCATACGCAATCCACGCTAATAGCGCCAGCGCGGCGAACGTGCTGGCGACAATGCCCAGCCAAGCGATTTGCGTATGTCCGTAGTCGAGCTTCACGTCGGCTTCGTGCGGCACGACCAGCATATAGCCCGGCGCCGCCAGATAGATTTCGCCGCGCGTCAGCAAACGCCAACGGGGATGCCAGGCGACACGCACCAAATGCGGCGCGCCGACGGCGGCGGTGCGCCAGGAGATGCGCTCGCGCGTCAGCCGAATCGAGTCGATCGCCTGGGCCGGGGGATAGGGTGCGGCGCGCAACTCGGGCGGCGCGCCATCGACGAAGACCGGCCACTCGGCGGCAAAACGCTCGCGCGAGCGGAACCAACGGAAGCTTTGCTCCATCCAGCGTTGCTTGGGCAGCCAGCGTAGCGGCCGGTCGGGAAAATCGACCAGGCGGCTATCGAACTGGCGCAAGCGGAACACCGCAAACGGTTCGGCTTCGGCGCGCAATTCGAACTCGGGCGAAGCCGATAAGGCGCGCCGCGCTTCGGCGCTGCGGATCAAGACTTCATTGGCGTAAAGCGCGCGCATATGCCCGGCGGCGGCGTCGATATCCATATGTCCGCTGGGAAAGCGCGCCAACGGCGACGACGGACGCGCCGAGACTTCACTTTGCAACTGATAGATCGCCGGGCCGAGCAATGCGGATTCCATATACAGCCCTTCGAGCACCGGGCGATGGCCGAGGAACATCGGCAAGGCCTCCAGGGTGCGCGTCGAACCGACATCGTTATTCGCCGGATCGTGTTCGAACAATAAACGCGGGCTGTCGAGTTGTCCGCTCAAGGCCGGGAATAAATAGCTCAGTTGTCGCCACTGCGGCTTGCTTTCGAGTCCGGCGTGATTCCATAATCCCCAATCCGACGCGCTGCGCACCCACATCGAAATCCAGCCCAGCAGAAACAAGGCCGCAGCGAGCGACAGCACATGCACGCCCCAACGCGCCGACATCGACGTCGACAGGCGAGTCGATAGCGCGAGTAATAATGCGCCCCACATCCACGCCGCCGCCACACCGCCCAGCAGCCAGACGAAAGGGAAGAAGCGGATATCCGCCAACCCGAGTTTGCCTGCCGCGAGAAAGCCCACGGCGGAAAGCAAGGCGCTACAGCCGAAGAACGCCGAGGCCGAAAAGGCGGCGGCCAACTGCGGCCAGCACGGCAGGTGTTGCACGCCGCGCCGCCACGGCGGTACGCACCACACTACGAGCCAGATCGCACAGGCCAGCGCCCCGGCGATCGCCACCGGCTGCACCGAACGCGGCAGCAATTCCAACCAACTATGCACTTCGAACAATGCGTCGTTCGGAATCGTCAGACTGTGCATCTCCATCATCGGCCATAACCAGCCCGCCAACAGAAAAAACGCCAGTCCATGACCTGCGACCAGCCATCCCAGATTGCGCCGGAAACGCTGGCGCTCGAATAAAAACGCCGTGGTGGCGAAGCCGGTGACCAATAGCGCAAAACCGTGAGAGAAGCCCGTCGCCGCCTCCAGCAAGACTGCGAGCCAGACATAGCGCCCCGTGGCGATGGCGCGTTGCCACGCCATCAAGGTGAGCAACGAGAACAGTACGCCGTAGCTATAGGCGAACTCGCCCGCCAATGTAGAGAGCAGATTGCCGCCCCAGATCGAATTTTGCTCGTGCAAGACGAAAGCCAGCGCCGCGAGCGCCGCCCAAATCGCCAAATAGCGCGGCAAGCGCAGCAGATACACCGACCCCATCCAGGCGGCGGCGGGCAGCAGCATCGCCGCCGCGAACATGCCGATTTTCATCGCGGGAGCAAACGCGATCAGCTTGCTCAAGGCGGCGACGACGATAAACGGCAGCGGAAAGTAATACGACAAAAATGGCAAGCCGCCAAACACCTCGGGCAGCCACGCGGTGATTTGCCCATTCGCCAGCAATTCGTCCGCATATAGCCAGGCGTAGAGCAAATGCGATGCGGTGTCGCCGCCGGTCGGCAAATTGGGCGACAGCAAAAACTGTACGCCCAATACGCTGGCGATCGCCAGCACGAATGCGGCGGCGACCGAAATATCTACAAGAATCAGGCGATAGCGTCCCATCGTCAGCCCACCTTTCGGCGTCGGAATAGCCCCGCCGACAACATTACGAAACCCAGTCCGGCCAGCACGGCGGCGGCTGAGGCAAAATAGCGCTCGGCCCAGCGTAACCACAGGTGGCGCTGCTCCGTTCCGCGCGGAATGCGATCCGGCACGATCTGCATCGCAACGCCTCCCACCGCCGCCGACATCTCATGCAATAACCATACTCCCGTCTGCCCGGCGCCGACATTCACCTCGAACCAGGGCGCACCTCGCCAATCATGCCGCACGATGGCGGGCGGCGGCGGTCGATGCTGGTCGAATTGCACCGGCGTCGCCAGTCGGGCAATGCCGGCATACGGATGGGCGATCGCATGGGTTGCGAGCACCTGCGGCGCCAGCGGGCGAAAAATGCGCAAGCGCTCGCCGTCGAATTCGACGCGCGCATTCGTCTCGGGCGCGGCGAGCGGCGGCGATGCTCGCCACGATAATTGCGGGATCGCACTGCCGGCCTGATCGTGCACGCGAAACATCACCGGGTCGAGCGCGATCAAGGGGTTCGTCGGGTTGACGACGGTACGCGGCGGTCTGACGAAGCCAAGCGCTTGGCCGGGCTGCCACTCCATACCGCCCGGCTTTTCCGCGCTCAAGGTCTGCCAACGTCCGTCACCGTCCAATTGCCACGCCTGTGCGGCATAGGCGCGCTCGTTGCCGGTGTTGACGGCGCCGATTTTGGTATCCGCGACATAAGTGACATTGAAAGACAGCGAGCCGGCAACGACTGGGCTTGCCGGCAGCAGCACGAGCATCCATGCAATATAAATTCGATTCATCGATTCATCCAAAAACCTTCGCCCGTGCTCAAATGCATTTCCTGACCGAGGTCGTAAGCAATATATCCTTTGCTGGTGGCGTAATTACTCAAAACGGCGCCGCCTTGCCGGGCAAGATCCGGCGCATAGAACCGCCAGCTGCCGTTGCCGCTATTGTCCCAAGTCCATAAGGTTTTGAAGGGCGTCGTCGTCGGCAAAGCGCCGCTAGTCACACGCCAACACTCCTTGGGTAGGCACAGCGATTGTCCGCTCAGCTTACCGTTCGCCAGCGCCTCGTCCAACGCGAGGGGACTCATGGCCTCGCCGCCGACGCCGAATAGCGTCCAGCCGCTGCCGGGATTATGCGGCGTCGTCGTCGCCGGAATACCCGAGCGCGCGGCGAAGGAGAGCGCCGTTTTCGCATTGATCCAGTAACCTTCGCCCGGTTCTATGCTTTCGAGTACCGCATAGCCCTTGCCTGTTGCATAATTTTTGAGTTCGTTCGCCGTCATCGATGGCGCATAAAACGCCCATTGCGACGTCGCCGCCAGCCATTTCCAGACCGAAACGATGTTTTCGGTCAGCCCCACGAGCGGCGCATCGATCCGGCCAAAACGCTGGGTCGCGACCAAGGGCGTCGCTAAGGGATTGCCCTTCAGGTTCCATCCGGCGCTCAGTGTCGTGGTCTCGGCGATCGCTACGGCGAAACTGACTTTGGCGCTTAGGGTTTGGCCGTCGTTATCGGTGAACGTGACGGTCGCCTCGCTCGCGGCGTCGGCCTTGACGTCATACAGCCCGGCGCCCTGCGAAACGACCGTGGGCTTCGCGCCCTGCCAGGCAAAGGTATCGAGGCGGTTGCCGCCGTTGCCGCCGCTTACCGTAATGCGCACGGTCTGAGCGATGCCCACGCGCCGATACGCGCTATCGACCGTCATCGTCGAATACGGCGCGGTCTCGAATTGCCAGGATTTATTGAACGCCGCGCCGTTACGGCTGCCTTCGAAGACGACCGTATAGCGCGTTCCATACGCCAGCGGCGCTTTGGCGATAATCGACGCCGCATACTTCGGCGTATGCGCATCGGTGGCGGCGCTCAATAATTGCACCTCCAGCGCCGCACCGCCCTCGGGCGCGAGGCTGAAACGCCCGACGGTCAGCGTCTCGTTTTCATTGACTTGCAGACTGACCGGATAAGCGACGCGATCGATTCCCGCGACCGGATCGGGGGTTTCCGTGTCGGACAGAAAATCGCGCTCGACTCCGGTTTGCCGATCCGTCGGATAAATTCCCAGCCAATCGGTCGGGGGCGTTGCGCGATTGGCGGCGGTGGCGGCAAAGTTGAGGGTGGTGACCGGCATCTTGCCGGAAGCACTCGCCATGCCGATGCCGACTTCGGCCACGGTCGAAGCGAACACGCCGAAGCGATGGTAAATCGCGCGAATCAGATTGCGCACTGCTTCCGCGCCCGCCGTCGCGCCGCCGTCGATGACTTCGTTATTCACGCTGAAGGCATAGCCTGCGGCATTGATGCGCGCGCTGGGCGTAGCGCCGGTAAATCCGGCCAGCCCTGGGGTTTCGTCATGCGAAAGGCCGTTGACATGGGTCTGCTGATAATCGGCATGCGCTTGCGCGGCGGTTTGCAGCAAGGCGTTCGTCGTTACCGCGCTCAAGCCGATCGATTGACGGCTACGATTGATTTCCGCCAGCGCCTCGGCGCGTTCGTCGGCGCGAACGGGGGCTGCGCATAAGGCCGATGCGATGACGGCGACAGTCCAGCGTTGCGCCGTGGGGCTTAGAACGTTAGCGAATAAATTCATGACGATTCCCGATCGGTGGCGTAAGGAAGGCCCAGTTCGTTGCACAGTCGCGACACCACGGCTTTGAGGTCGGTCACTTGCGCTTCGAGACGAGCGACATTGGCCTGCAACGCCGTCATATCGCCGAGCGCAAGATGGGCGGAAGCGCGTGAGACATCGAGCGCTGCCGACGGTTCCGCAGGCAGCGGCTCTTGGACAGGCTGACCGCTCAACAGATGGCTCCAGCGCGTTTCGCGCGCTCCGGGCAGTCGCGGCAGTTCGACCACTAAAGCGCCCTCGGGTCGACTGCGCAAGCCCGACAAACACGCTTCCACCGCCGAAATATCCGCAAAACGATGCAGACGTTCGCAGCCGATCCGCAATTCGCCCGCCGTCTGCGCCCCGCGTAACATCAGCGCCGTCATCAACACAGAGGCATGCGGCAATATCTTCAGCACCTTCTCGATATTATGCGCATAGCGCGCCACCCGCCCGCCGCTGGTTTCCATGACCAGACTGTAACGTTTGAGGTTGTCGAGCGCCGCCTGCACCTCGGTTTCGGCAGCCTCCATCACCGGATCGCGACTGGTTTTCTGATTGCAGCCGGTCAGCAAGGCGTTCAAGGTCATCGGATAACTATCCGGCACCGTGCGCTGCTTTTCCGCCAAAACGCCGAGCACGCGGGTTTCCAACAGGGAGAGGCTGGGGAGAGTGGTCATAGCGATCGATTCGGCAGACGATGCCGGGCAAAAAGTATGCGCGAAGTGTACTTCATCGCTACGCTCGCCGCCACGCAAAGATGGCGCGGCGCGTGCGCGATGCCCGATCCGTCCCGCCAGCGCCGACTTTCGAGCGGCGGGTAGAGCGTAAGCGCTCCATAAACCCCACACTACCAATCGATGCGGATATCGCCTCCGAATCGACCTCGTCACTTAACCCCGGATTTTGAATTTGGCATTGCTGCAGAAAATCTATTCACAAAGCAGTTCTTGGTCGCTATAATGCCGAACTGCCCTCTATTGAGGGCCTTGCTGTTGTAGCTCAGTTGGTAGAGCAACTGATTCGTAATCAGTAGGTCGCCAGTTCGATTCCGGCCAACAGCACCACAAAATCAAGGGCTTACAGCGATGTAAGCCCTTTTTTTTGCCGGGCTAGGCTCTGATCTTTTAGTTACAAAACCATAGCATGCATGCTGCGCCGCGTGTCGGTGACCTAGGTCACATCCAAGCAACGCGCGCCTTGGTTTAATGCCGACATGACTTCAACCCCTAAAAGGAACGCAACATGAAAGCCAATGTCGGAACGATAGATCGCGCACTACGGATAGCCGCAGGCCTAGGCCTAGTCGCTTGGGCGGGCGCAGGCAGTGGCCCGGTCTGGGCCTGGATCGGCGTCGTGCCGCTGGCCACCGGACTGCTCGGCTGGTGCCCGCCGTATGCGCTGCTTGGGGTGTCGACCTGCCCGATGAAAAAGGCGGATTGAACCCCGATACACGCAACGGCGCTCGGCGATCCGTCCCGCCAGCGCCGACTTTTAATGTCGGCAGCGGAAGATCAACGCGAATACTTCTGCACGCCATCGGCAGTCGCGAGCAGCAGAATATCCGCGCCGCGCGCCGCAAATAAGCCGTTGCAAACCACGCCGGCCCATCGGTCGATACGCGCTTCAAGCGCCGTCGGGTCGGTAATGGTCAAGCCATGAACATCGAGTATCAAGTTGCCGTTATCGGTGGTAAAGCCGCGCCGCAGTTGCGCATGGCCGCCTAACTTGGTCAGTTCGCGCGCTACATAGGCCTGCGCCATCGGGATGACTTCGACCGGCAGCGGGAATTTACCTAGCGTTTGCACGCGCTTCGAGGCGTCGCAGATGCACACGAAGGTCTCGGCGACCGCCGCGACGATTTTCTCGCGCGTCAGCGCGCCGCCGCCGCCTTTAATCATCGCCATATGCCCATCGATTTCGTCGGCGCCGTCGACATAAATCGCCATCGACTCGACGTCGTTCAGATCCAGGACGCGGATACCGTGAGCGGTCAAGCGGGTCGCGGTGGCGTCCGAACTGGCGACTGCGCCGCCTAAGCAGTCGCGCAACGAGGCCAATTCGTCGATAAAGCAATTGGCGGTCGAACCGGTGCCGACGCCCAAAATACCGCCTGCGGGCAAATGGTCGGCGACATAGTCGCGCGCCGCACGCGCCACGCGGCGCTTCATTTCGTCTTGACTCATCCTAAAAACCTCTTTTATCCACGAAAAGTACGAACAAAAACAAAGTGTTGTACTGAAAGCTTATTCACCCATCGGGTGGTCGCCAAAAGACAGGCAGGCCTCCGATTATTTTCGTGCTTTTCGTGTCTTTCGTGGACAACTGCTTTTTCCGGGGTGAAGGGATTTAGTCCTTGCGATACAGACGCAGCCGTTCGCTTTTGTCGC
>DATETD010000176.1:0-14417 GCA_035283885.1 Rhodocyclaceae bacterium | reverse complement strand
TAGGCCTGTCGATCAAACACGTTTTGGAAGGGGTTTGCATCCCCTCCCAAAACGGTCGCCGAAACCCCGGCCTTCAGGCCGGGGTTAGCTCCCGCCGCCCTAAAGGGCGGGGTTTCAAACCGAGGTTAGTTTACGATGAGGAAAGTCGGAATTTCGGCAGGAAGTTCGGGATTTTATTGTACGGAGGGTGCGGAACTGTCGCTAAATTGCAACAATGTAGGAAGCAGGTTACACCGCATTCCCGAGCTTCGCCCGCGCATACGCGGCGTCGATGCCGCGCACATGGACGCGCTTGGCGCGCGAGCTGTGTCCGCTCGTCAATTCTAGCTGCGAGGCGGGCGTCGCCAGTTGTTCGGCGAGGAAGCCGAGCAAGCGCGCGTTGGCTTTGCCGTCGACCGGCGGGGCGGCGAGGCGAATTTTCAGGGCGTCGCCGTGCAAGCCGACGACGGCGGTGGTTTTCGCGCCGGGCTGGATATGCAGACGCAGCATCACGCCGTCGGCGACGGCGGCGATCCAGCTCATAAGTAGGCCAGCGCCAGTGCGGCGGCGTGCAGTCTGCCCTGCACCATCAATGCGATTTGCAATAGCAGCAGTAGGGCGAGCGGCGATAGGTCGACGCCGCCGACCGGCGGGATCAGGCGGCGAAACGGTTTGAGCAAGGGGCGGGTCAGCGCGTCGAACATCGAGGCCATCGGTGCATAGGGATTGACCCAAGAGAACAGCGCGGAGACGATCACGGCGCCCATCGCCATATACAGCAGCAGCTTGACGACTTCGAGCACGGCCAGCAGTGCGATCGACAAAATCGGCGCTGGCGAGACGGATCGCAGCATGCCCGAGAGGCTCATAATCAAGACAAAATACAGGACTTGCGTCAGCCAGGCGAGGAGTAGGCTGGAACTATCCGTGCCGAACAGCGCGGGAACTTTGCGGCGTGTCGGCAATACGGCCCAGTCGGTAACGGCCATGACGAATTGGCCGAGCGGGTTGCGGAATGGGACGCGCAGGTGCTGCATCGCCCAACGCATCAGCAAGGCGACGCTGAAGAAGCCGGCTAGGGTTTCGAGGATCAGCGAGAAGATTTCGAATAGCATCGTCATTCCTTGCCGAGTAACTCGCCGAGTTCGCGCCCGCGCGCCTGGGCGGCAAGGACGCCTTGGTATATCCCTGCGCCGACCCGGTGGGCGTCGAAGGCGTCGAGCGCCGCTTCGGTGGTGCCGCCTTTCGAGGTGACTTGCTTGCGTAGGGTCTCGATGGTCTCGGTGCTGTGTTCGGCAAGGAGCGCCGCGCCCGCGAAGCTGTCTATCGTCAGTTTTTTCGCGGCTTCGGCGCTTAAGCCCATATCGAGGGCAGTTTGCATCATAGCCTCCATGAAATAGAACACATACGCCGGGCCGCTGCCGGAGATCGCGGTGACGGCGTCCATGTCTTCTTCGCGCGCCAGCCAGACTGTGCCGCCGACGGCCTGCATGGCTTTTTCGGCATAGCCGCAGCCGATGGCGTCGACTTCGGGCGCGGCGTACAGTCCGCTGACGCCGGCGCCGATCGACGCCGGGGTGTTCGGCATGCAGCGTACGATGCGACGGTAGCCGTCGAGCCAGCGCGAGAGGTCGACGAGCCGCAGTCCGGCGGCGATGCTGAGTACGATCTGTCGGTCGAGATAGGCGGTCAGCGGGGCGACGGCGGCGCGCATCTGTTGCGGTTTGACCGCGAGCACCAGCACTTCGCTATTCGCCGCCGCCGCATCTACTGTCGCGGCGCAGCGCACGCCGAAGGCTTCGGTCAGCCGCGCGCGCGCCGCGTCGTTAGGCTCGACCACTTGCAGGCCGGCAGCGGAAAATCCTTGGCGGCGCAAACCGCCTATCATGGCGGACGCCATATTGCCGCCGCCGATAAATGTAATTCTCATGGTAAGGGTCTTTCGATAACAAAAAAACGAGGGGCGTCGAGCGGGGGATTATGTAGGCGAATAGTTGCGGCCACCGAAAATCGCCGTGCCGACGCGCACTTGCGTCGCGCCTTCGAGGATGGCGGCTTCGAGGTCGTGCGACATGCCCATGGACAAGGTGTCGAGCGCCAGCCCCGTGGCGTTCAACTGGTCTTTGAGTTCGCGCAGCAGCGCGAAGCGTCGGCGTTGCAAGGCGATATCTTCGCTCGGTTCGGGAATCGCCATCAGGCCGCGCAGCCGCAGCCGGGGCAGGGCGACGATCGCCTGCGCCAAGGCCGCCGCGTCGTGCGGGGCGCAACCGCTTTTCGATGCCTCGCCCGAGACGTTCACCTGGATGCAGACCTGCAATGGTGCACGCTCGGCGGGGCGTTGCGCCGACAGCCGTTCGGCGATTTTGAGGCGCTCGATCGAATGCACCCAGTCGAAATGCTCGGCCACCGGGCGCGTCTTATTGCTTTGCAAGGGGCCGATAAAATGCCAAGTTAATGGGGTGGCGGCGGTGGCGACCGATGCGGCGGCGAGCGTGCGGATTTTTTCCAGCGCTTCCTGAACGTAGCTTTCGCCGAACTCGGTTTGACCGGCGGCGTGAGCTTCGCGCAGCGCTTCGACCGGCCAGGTTTTCGAGACGGCGAGTAGGCGCACCGACGACGGCGAACGGTCGGCGCAGGCGCAGGCGGCGGCGAGGCGCGCACGAACGGCTTGCAAGTTGGCGGCGATTGAGGTCATATAGCGGCTGGAAGTATAACGCAGCCTCTTCGATAGGAAATCACACTCATGGATATTACCGAACTCCTCACTTTCGTCGTCAAGAACAAGGCATCCGATTTGCATTTGTCGTCGGGCATGCCGCCGATGATCCGCGTCAATGGCGACGTGCGCCGCATCAATTTGCCGCCGATGGACCACAAGGACGTGCATGCGATGGTGTATGACGTGATGAACGACGGTCAGCGCAAGGCGTACGAAGAAAATCTCGAATGCGACTTTTCGTTCGCGGTGCCGAATCTGGCGCGTTTCCGCGTCAATGCCTTCGTGCAGAATCGCGGCGCGGCGGCGGTGTTGCGCACCATTCCATCGAAGATTTTGTCCTTGGAGGATCTCAAGGCGCCGAAGATTTTCGAACAACTGGCCGATCAGCCGCGCGGTCTGGTGTTGGTCACGGGCCCCACCGGTTCGGGCAAGTCGACCACGCTTGCGGCGATGGTCAATCACAAGAACGAAAACGAATATGGCCATATCCTCACGGTCGAAGATCCGATCGAATTCGTGCATGAGTCGAAAAAATGCCTGATCAATCAACGCGAAGTGGGGCCGCATACCCTGTCGTTCAATAACGCGCTGCGCTCGGCCTTGCGCGAAGATCCGGACGTGATTCTGGTCGGCGAAATGCGCGATCTCGAAACCATTCGTCTGGCGATGTCGGGCGCGGAAACCGGCCATTTGGTATTCGGCACCTTGCATACCTCGTCAGCGGCCAAGACCATCGATCGTATCATCGATGTTTTCCCAGCGGCGGAAAAGGAAATGATACGCGCAATGTTGTCCGAATCGCTCAAGGCGGTGATTTCGCAGACGCTATGCAAGACCATGGACGGCAACGGTCGCGTGGCGGCGCATGAAATCATGGTCGGCACGCCGGCGATCCGCAACCTGATCCGCGAAGCCAAGGTGGCGCAGATGTATTCGGCGATCCAGACCGGGCAACAGTTCGGCATGCAGACGCTGGATCAGAATTTGCAGGATCTGGTCAAGCGCAAGATCATTTCGCCCGCCGAGGCGCGCAGCAAGGCCGCCAATAAGGATAATTTTCCGGGATAATCGCGATTCATGGCGGGCGCAGGGGCGGCGCAAACGGCGAAAAACGGATAAAGTACGCGGGTATGCAACGAGCGGTTATTTAAGGGAGCATAAGCAATGGAAAGAGACGAAGGCCTGAAATTCATGTACCAACTTCTGACCATGATGATGCAGAAGAAGGGGTCGGATCTGTTTATTACCGCCGGGTTTCCGCCCGCGATGAAGATCGACGGGAAAATGACGCCGGCGACGACGCAGGCCTTGACGGCGCAGCATACGCAGGAGTTGGCGCGCGCCATCATGAACGACAAGCAGGCCGCCGAGTTCGAAGCCAGCAAGGAATGCAACTTCGCGATTTCGCCTGCGAGCATCGGGCGCTTCCGCGTCAATGCCTTCGTGCAGCAAGGCCGCGTCGGCATGGTGTTGCGCACCATCAACGTGCAGATTCCCGATTTCGACGATCTCAAGTTGCCGCCGGTGCTCAAGGACGTCGCGATGACCAAGCGCGGTTTGGTGCTGTTTGTCGGCGGCACCGGCTCGGGCAAGTCCACGTCGCTGGCGGCGATGATCGGTTATCGCAATCAGAATAGCTATGGGCATATCATCACGATCGAAGATCCGGTCGAATATGTGCATGAACATCGCAACTGCGTCATCACCCAGCGCGAAGTCGGCGTCGATACCGATTCCTGGGAAATTGCGCTGAAAAACACCTTGCGCCAGGCGCCGGACGTGATTCTGATCGGCGAAATCCGCGACAGGGAAGTCATGGAGCATGCGATCGCCTTCGCCGAAACCGGCCACCTGGCGATGGGAACCTTGCACGCCAACAACGCCAATCAGGCGCTGGATCGCATCGTGAACTTCTTCCCCGAAGAGCGCCGCCCGCAGTTGCTGATGGATCTGTCCTTGAACCTCAAGGCGGTGGTGTCGCAACGACTGATTCCGATCAAGGTCGGCAAAGGCCGAGCGGCGGCGGTGGAAGTGTTGCTGAACTCGCCGCTGATTTCCGACCTGATCGGTAAGGGCGAGGTCCATGGCATCAAGGAGATCATGAAGAAATCCAAGGAACTGGGGATGAAAACCTTCGATATGGCCCTATTCGACCTGTTTGAAGAAGGTCGCATCAGCTACGAAGATGCGTTACGCTTCGCCGACTCGATGAATGAAGTGCGTTTGATGATCAAATTGCACAGCAAGGATTCGCAAGGAATGGACCGCAATAGCGGAATACAACATCTAGATATCGTCTGAAAGTCGTCGAACTATGCCGCAGTCGCACCCCGATAAGGAACGCATGCCTGGCGATCTTGCCTGGGTGACGACGATGAGCGATCGTCTGCCCGATCTGAGCGGCTTGCTCGAGGAGGGCGAGAAAGCGCCCGCCGCAACCAAATTGGAATGCCGCTGCGCGTTGGAAGAACTCGGCCATCTGTCGAAGAAGATCATTGCCATCTGGGGCAGCCCCGAGTTGGACATGTTTCTCAGCGAGTTGATTATGGATTCGCGCGACGGTACGCGGCAGGGGCTGCCGATGGCGGCGGCGGCGGAGGTGCTGTTTTTGATGCAGACCAATAAGATGGTGCGGGCGATCGATTTGGCCGAAAAGCTCAACATTCCGCTGCAAGACGCTTTTCGCACGGTGGACGAGGGCGATCAGGCGCGACTCAGGAACGATGTGCTGGACGACCCGGCGATTTCGCGCGACACTGCGCGCAAGGATGTTTTCGGCGAGTCCTCGCCGCGGTATGCGGGGCGTCCCGTCGCTGCGGCCAACCAGGACGTAGGCTTTGGCGCGCTGCTGGCGATGCTGTTCGGCAGCAAGTGGCTGATCGGCGCGGTGATGTTGATCGTGGGATATAAGCTGCTGTGGCCGACGCTCCAGACGCTGTTCTAGCGGCGTCGAAATGATCTATCCCGCGTTATCGAATGTCTTCGTCCGCTTTTTCGAGTCGGAAAAAACCGGCGGGATATTGCTCGTCGTCTGCGCCGCGATCGCTTTGCTGATCGCAAATTCGCCGTTGGGCGATGCCTATGCATTGTTTTGGCAACGGCGTTTCTTGGGACTGAGCCTCGAACATTGGATCAACGATGCGCTGATGGCGGTTTTTTTCCTGCTGATCGGATTGGAGCTTGAGCGCGAATTGTATAGCGGCGAGTTGGCCGATTTCAAAAATGCGTTGTTGCCGATTTTCGCGGCGCTCGGCGGGATGCTGGCGCCCGCAGCGATTCATTTATACTTGAATGCCGGCGCGCCGACGCAAGCCGGTGCGGGTATTCCGGTCGCGACCGATATCGCGTTTGCGCTCGGCGTGTTGGCGCTTCTGGGCCAGCGCATTCCGCCTGCCTTGAAAGTGTTCGTCGTGGCGTTCGCCGTGATCGACGATTTGGGCGCCATCGTCGTGATCGCCACTTTCTACACGGCGCAACTTTCGATCGGGTATTTGATTGGCGCGGTGGCGATGGCGGCGGCGCTGTTTGCGTTGAATGTGGTTTTTCGGGCGATGTCCTTGCTGCCTTACCTGTTGGGCGGCGCGCTGTTGTGGTTGCTGATGCTGAAGTCCGGCATTCACGCCACGATCGCCGGCGTCATACTCGCGTTTGCGATCCCGTTTTCCGCCAAGGACGACGACGCCAAGTCGCCTTCGCATCGGCTGGAGCATGTTCTGCATAAGCCCGTGGCGTTCGTTATTTTGCCGATCTTTGCGCTGGCGAATACCGGCGTTGTCGTCGGTGCCGACTGGATGCAAAACGCGCTGAGTGCGAATAGCCTCGGCATTATCGCCGGCTTGGTGCTCGGCAAACCCTTGGGCATTACCCTGGCGTGCGCCGGCGCGGTGGCGCTCGGCGTCTGCCGTTTACCGCCGGAGGTGGAGTGGCGGCATATTTTCGGCGCTGGAATTCTGGGCGGCATCGGCTTTACGATGTCGATTTTCATCGCGAATCTCGCATTCGCCGCTAGTCCGGCATTGGCGAACGCATCGAAAATGGCGATTTTAATCGCGTCTATCGTTGCGGGAATTTCAGGTTTCGTCTGCTTGCTCTGCGCCGGTCGGCGTAGGGTGTAGCCGGTTGTCGGCGTTTATGTGCTTACGCGTCTACGATCCGTCCCGCCGGCGCCGACTTTCCCGCGAACGCCATGCGTAAGCGCCGCAAGTCCGGGTCGGCTTGCCACCGGCGGCGTTCGGCGCTGGAACATGCATAGTTCCGGCTTTGTTCCGCGCTCATTTCGCCGAACGCCTCCAGCGTTCGCGTCAGGTGCATGGCGTAGGGCAGCATTACGTCGTAGTAGAGCACCGCATCGCCGCGATAGACGACGAGGGTCGGAAAGTTTTCGATATCGATCTCGCCGAGGGCATCCGCATGGGTCTCGATATCCAGCCAGATAAAATTCGCCTCGCTAAACCGAGCGGCGACCTCGTCGAACGTCGGTCGATACTCGCGACAGGCGCCGCACCATTCGGCGCATAGGCAAACGACGGAGAATTCGGCGTCGATAGAGGGCATTCGCGAGGGGGCTGAACCGAGAAGTTGTCCACGAAATACACGAAAAGCACGAAAAAATCAAACACCTATCGGCCTTTTGGCGTTCAACCGAAGGATGGGCTTCTGGTTCGCCTTGTTGCTTTTGTTCGTGTCTTTCGTGTTTTTCGTGGATAAAAGAGGTTTTGCTGAATGGAGTCGGGTTGGTCGCTGTCGATGGCGAAGGCATTATATCTGCCGCCGATTTTACCGTTCTTTTCGGTCTTTTTCGCGCTTTTTCCGTGTGCGTGGGTTAGCGGCGAAACTGCAATAAGCGTCCGCGGTACGCGCTGCCGTCGTCCAACGGGGACGCGATGGCGGTTTCGAGCAAGGCGAAGCCATTTTTCGTCATATGGCGATTAAAGGCGCTGCGGTTGCTGCGGTTCGGGTCGACGATCAGCACTTCGCATATCGGGGCGGCGTGTCGTTGGAGGAAATCGGCCAGTTGCTGCGGTTGGTCGCGTTCGTAGAGCACGTCGCTGCCGATAATCAGGTCGAATAGACCGAGGCCGGGATTGCTGCGTCCCCAGTTGCCGGTGCGGTAGTTCATCGCCGGCAGGGTGTTGAGTTGCAGATTGGCGCGTAAGAAGGTTTCGGTCAGCGGATGGCAGTCGCTGGTGGTGATGTCGCCGTTGCGGCGATGGATGACTAGGCTGGCCAAGCCGAGGCCGCAGCCGATTTCGAGCACGCGGCGCGCGCCGATTTCCCAGATCTGCATCAAGTCGGCGAGCTTTTGCGCCGATGGCCAGACTAGGCCGAACAGCGGCCAACAGGCGGGGGAGATGCCGGCCTCTTCGGCGGCGCCGCAAGGGTCGAAGTATTGCTGTCGGTCGAGCAGCGAGCGTATTTGCAAAGCATCGCCGCCGGCGACGGCGACGCGCTCGAATTTGATTGCATAACCGGGCATGGATGGCATCAGTTGCGCCGGGCTTGGGGTACGATGGGAGCGCGTCCGGGGATATGGCGGAAGGTGATGCGGCCTTTGCTGAAATCGTAAGTCGATAGTTCGAGCGTAACTTTGTCGCCTGCGATGATGCGGATGTGATGCTTGCGCATTTTGCCGGCGCTGTAGGCGACCAGATTGTGACCGTTGTCCAGCGTAACGCGAAAACGCGAGTCGGGCAATACTTCGACCACCACGCCGTTCATTTCGAGAAGTTCTTCTTTAGCCATAGTCGTGCCTCTTTTATAGGTTACGCGCAAAAGAAAAAGCCCGGCGGATGCCGGGCTTGTCCGGAGGGAGGCTCGGACCGGACGGAAGTCCAGTCGGGTCGTCCCAGATCGGGCGCAATTTATGACCCTAGGTCATGCGCGCCCGAGCAATCAGTCGGCCGCGCGTATATTGGCTGCCTGCTTGCCCTTGGGGCCGGAGGTGATGTCGAAGCTGACGCGTTGACCTTCCTTCAGAGTCTTGAAACCCTGGGATTGAATCGCGGAGAAATGGGCGAAGAGGTCTTCGCCGCCGTTTTCGGGAGTGATAAAGCCGAAGCCTTTAGAATCGTTAAACCACTTCACGGTGCCTGTTGTCATATCTTGAATATCCGAAAAAACATTTGAAAAGGGCTGGCGCCCATAATGGACGAAACTCAAGACGACAGGGTGATGAAGGGAGAGGCCACAAACTGCGGGTGCTGAACCAGACAAAACGGCGTTACTTGAAGATCGCTGGCGCGCAGTATGCTCCTATCCGCCGGCAATTGCAAAAGAATTCGCCGATCCGTCCCGCCGGCGCCGACTTTTGCGCGCGCCGACGCGGCGATGCAATTAAAATGAGCGGCGTTTCGTTCCGCATTGCTTGCATTTTCGAACCATGTCGCCGCCCCGAATTTTGATTGTCGATGACGAACCGGCCATCGCCGCGACCTTGGCCTATGCCTTACGCACCGAAGGTTTTCAAGTCGAGTGCGTGGGGCTGGGGCGCGAGGCCTTGGCGTTGTTGCAGTGCGACCAGTTTGCGCTGCTCGTCCTCGATGTCGGTTTGCCGGATATCAACGGTTTCGATGTGTGTCGCGAGCTGCGGCGGCGTTCCGACGTGCCGGTGATTTTTTTGACCGCGCGCTCCGACGAGGTCGACCGCATCGTCGGTCTGGAATTGGGCGCGGACGATTATGTCGCCAAGCCCTTCAGCCCGCGCGAGGTGGCCTCGCGCGTGCGCGCGATCCTGCGGCGGGCGCGACCGAATGCAGCGGCGGCGCGAACGCGGTTTGTACTCGACGCCGATGCGGCGCGCGCCAGCTACGACGGCGTTGCGCTGGCGCTGACGCGTTACGAATATCGCTTATTGGCGACCTTGCTCGAAAAGCCGGGGCGCGTCTTGAGTCGCGCGCAGTTGATGGAACGGGTGTGGAGCGACGCCGAGGAAAGTCTGGAGCGCACGGTCGATGCGCATATCAAGACCTTGCGCGCCAAGCTGCGCCCGCTGTGCGGCGAGGACGACCCGATCGAGACGCATCGCGGCTTGGGTTACAGTCTGCGCCGCGAGGCCGTGTGAATATCGCGATCCGCCTGTTTCTGGGCTATTTTCTGGTCGTCGGTCTGGCGGCGTGGTTCGTCATCAACAATTTCGCGCGCGAAGTCGAACCCGGCGTGCGTCAGGCGGCGGAAGACACCTTGGTCGATACCGCCAATCTGCTGGCCGAACTGGCGGCGGACGAGGTGGCGAGCGGACAGATCGCCCAGGGGCGGTTTGCGGCGGCGGCGAGCGCCGCTTTGCAGCGCGCGCCGCAGGCTTCGATCTGGGGCGTGAATAAGCGATCGGTTGACTTTCGCATCTATGTAACCGATGTCAAAGGCGTAGTGATTTACGATTCCGCCGGCGTCGCCTTGAACGCCGATTTCAGCCAGTGGCGCGATGTGGCGCGGGTTTTGCGCGGCGAATACGGCGCGCGCAGCACGCGCGAAGACCCGGGCGATCCCGAAACCTCGGCGATGTATGTGGCCGCGCCGGTGTTGCGCCAGGGGCGTTCGATCGGCGTACTGACGGTCGCCAAGCCGATGACGGCGCTGACGCCATATGCCGAACGCGCCCGAGCGCGCGTGCGTCATGCGGGCTTGATCTTGTTGCTGGTGTCGGCGGCGATAGGCGTGCTGTTCACGCTATGGCTGACGTGGTCGCTGAATCGTTTGCGCGACTATGCGCGCACGGTCGCCGACGGCGGCAAGGCGACGCCGCCGACCGGCGGCGGACGACAGCTTTCGGAATTGGCGCGCGCTTTGGCTTCGATGCGCGAGAAGCTCGACGGCAAGCAGTATGTCGAAAACTATGTGCAAAGCCTGGCGCATGAACTCAAAAGCCCCTTGAGCGCGGTGCGCGGCGCGGCGGAACTGTTGCTCGAAGACCCGGCTGTCGAGGATAGGCGCATGTTCGTCGGACATATCGAAGAGCAGTCGCAACGCATGCAGACGATTATCGAACGCCTGCTCGCTTTGGCGCGGGTCGAGCAAATGCAGGCGCCGGAGCAGCAGCAGCTTATTGCGCTCGGCGATTTGGCGCACGAGGCCGTAAATAGCCGCGCCCAGTCGTTGCGTGGGCGTCGTTTATGCGTGCGCATCGAGGGCGCGCTCGGTGCCATTGTGGTGGGAGATCGGTTTCTATTGCTGCAAGCCTTGACCAATCTGCTCGATAACGCGATCGAATTCTCGCCCGAGCAGGCCGAAATCGTCGTCTTCGTCGCCGCCGCCGACGCGTGGTGCACGGTAGGTGTGCGCGATCGTGGCCCCGGTGCGCCGGAGTTCGCCTTGCCGCATCTGTTCGAGCGCTTCTATTCGCTGCCGCGCCCGGCGACCGGGCGTAAAAGCACCGGCTTAGGGCTGGCGTTTGTGCGCGAAGTCGCCAAAGTACATGGCGGCCATGCGGCGTTTGCGAATCTCGCGGCTGGCGGCGCCGAGGCGCGTATCGTGTTGCCGGAGTGAGCGGAATAAGTCGAACGGATTCGATACTTGAGGGTACAATCGCTCGCGATAATGCGAGCGAATGCATTATCCATGAAGTGTTGGCGCGTCCGCTCGTCGGTTTGGGTTTTTCGTTCCCCGCCGACGCGGGATTTATTTCGACTTATTCTGGAGTGACGTATGAAGATTTTTCAGTGGTTGCGCATCGGTGCGCGACTGGCCGTGCTGCTGATGACGGTGATTGCGCTGATGGTGTGGATCGAGGCGCTGAGTTTGCATAACCTCTCGGCGCTGGTGCTGCAAAATCACGAAACGTATGCGAACAATGTGGCGCCCAAGGATATTCTCGGCGGCTTGCATCGTCGCGCTGCCGAAATTCGTTCGCAAGCGTTGCTGGCTTTGCAGCATGCGCCGGACAGTCCCTATGTCGCTTTGCACGATCACGGCTTGAATGTGCATCTCGATCAAATCGACCTGCTGCTGACCGAGATGGAAGCCGACTGGCAAAGTTTCGCCGCGAGAAAGGTCGACGATGCGGAGGAGGCGCGTTTGATCGCCGCCGTGGACGAAGCGCGCAAGGAATTGATCGGTCATGCGATCAAGCCGGTGCGCGAGCAGTTAGCCAAAGGCGAATTTCGCGAAGCCAATGTCCAATTACTCAAGGCGCTGAATCCACGCCAGCACGCTTTCAACAAGGCCTATGACGCCTTGGCCAAGCATTTCGATCTGGAATCGAAACAGCGCAATGTGCAGGCCCAAGAAATGTATGAAAGCGTTCGCGCATGGAGTATCGGCGTCGGCGTGCTCGCCGTGGTCGTCGCTTTGCTGTTGGGCATGGCGATCGCGCGTTCGATCACCCGACCCTTGCGCGAGGCGGTGGCGGCGGCGCACGCACTGGCCGAAGGCGATCTGACGGTGAGCTGCGCCAGCGATGCGCGCGACGAAGTGGGCGAGTTGCTGCGCGCGATGCAGGAAATGATCGACAAATTGGGACACACCATTACCGAAGTCAATCTCACCTCGAGCGCGATCGACAGCGCGGCGCAACAGGTGTCGTCTACGGCCCAATCCCTGGCGCAATCGTCGTCCGAACAGGCCGCCAGCATCGAACAGATGAACTCCTCTGTCATGCTCAACACCGAAAATGCGCGCGTGACCGACGATATGGCGACGCAATCGTCGAAGCAAGCGGTCGAAGGCGGCGAGGCGGTGAGCAAGACGGTGGAGGCGATGAAGCAGATTGCGAGCAAGATCGGCATCATCGACGATATCGCCTATCAAACCAATCTATTGGCGCTGAACGCGGCGATCGAGGCGGCGCGCGCCGGCGATCATGGCAAAGGGTTTGCGGTGGTGGCCGCCGAAGTCAGAAAGCTGGCCGAACGCAGCCAAGTCGCCGCGCAGGAAATCGGCCAACTCGCCAGTTCCAGCGTGCGCATGGCGAAGACCGCCGGGCAGTTGCTCGATCAAATGGTGCCCAGCATCCGCAAAACCTCCGATCTGGTGCAGGAGATTGCGGCGGCCAGTCAGGAGCAATCGACCGGCATCAATCAATTGAGCATGACGACCCAGCAGAATGCGGCAGGCTCGGAAGAACTCGCCGCGACGGCGGAAGAACTCAGCGGACGCTCGACCCAGTTGCAGGGCTTGATGAGCTTTTTCCATACCGAGTCGCCGAAAGTCGGCGCCGGCAGGACGGCAAGCCGCGTGCGCCCCAACGCCGCCGCGCCGCGCCGCCGCGCCGGCGTCGTATCGGACAGCGGGGGCGACTTCGAACGGTATTAGGCGGGGTGTGGGGATAGGTCGGTTGGGCATCGATCCAGGTAGCACGCCTGCATCGCCTGCCGGCTTCATCGCTTCGGAAACGACCTTGGTGTCGAGAAGAATTATCCGAAAATTATCGGTTCGACCGGTGTCTTGTCGCGCTCGATCTCAAGATCGACGCCCCCGACTTGCTGGCCGATTTCGGCCAGCAAGGAGCCCAGCTTAACGCGACCTTCGGGCCATGCGGCGTTTTCGAGAATGGCCCGAACTTCGGCCTCGGTGCTCCGCCCGGCCATCGCGGCGCGTATACGCAAAGCGCGATGCGTTTCATCGGGTAAGTTACGAATAGTGATCGAGGCCATCGATTGCGACTCCATCTGGTGATATCGACGATTGCAGTGTAGGCTCGATGATATCGTTGCGCAACCGGCGCCATCGTAGCAGCGAATATCTGGCGATGGACGGTAGTTTAGGGTGACGCAGAAAGCCCAACGACGGTGGCAATGTGGATAATTGATGCAGATAGCTCTGCATCCGTTAGCATCTAGTCGTATGCTATATGTTTTGATTCCTGTCCGGAAAAGACGAGGCTGCGAGGGCAGGTCACATTCGGATGCGAGAGAAGCGAGCTCGCTGCAATACCAAGTTGTGCTCCGGCGGTGGACTGGCGGGGGCGGGAACGATCGTCCACCCTTCGGCGGCGTGCTTGATCTGCTGCGCTTGAAGATCGGCAAAAATACGGTCGAGATCGAAGTCGAAACGTGCTGCGTGTTGTTCGCGAATTGCGCGCACTTCGCGTATGATGCTATTCGTCATTTTCGTCTCCCAGAAGCTCGTCAGGTGTGCAAATAAAAGGCAGGAACAGGCCCAGCCGCTGAAAATGTTCGGCGATACGCGCTTGAATTTCCGGGTTGGCGATATGCCGACAATTCCATGTCAGTAGGTAATCCACGAAATGGACCGTGGCAATCGAAATATGCAAAGCATCCTCGCTTGCTCGTGCTGGGACGATTCCGGCGACAACCAGTCCTTTCGCCAATTCAAGGCTGCGATGTGTCATGTCGAGTAGCGGTATCCCTACGAGCGCATCAAGCCGTTTGCTCGCCGCAGAGGCGTCTCCGGCGCTACATTCCGTCACGACAAGTTCCGACGCCACCAGATCGAATTCGCTTCGCCGATCCCAGAAAAGGTAAGTGCTCTGTTGATGGCCTGCCTCGATAAGGTTCTTACTGGGACGAGCGGTCAGGTAACTGATGACGGATGTTTCAATGTAAACCTTACGTTTCATGATTTCGGCTTTGATTCGGGAAAAAACGCGGTACCTACCCTAGGCCGTGCGGACGAATAAAAGTCGGCGCTGGCGGGACGGATAGTCGGCGCGGTTAGATTTGGAATCGGGCGGTGCGGATGCACGAGGTTAGTCGAAAGAAAATGTTGGAATGTGAGACCTGACCCCGTGCCCTTCGGGCTTTAATTCAGAAATTCTGCCGAAAGT
>DATETD010000175.1:0-4166 GCA_035283885.1 Rhodocyclaceae bacterium | reverse complement strand
CGCGTGCTGCATCATGAATAAAGGCCGCATTGGTTGAACCATTGCGACCCCAGTTCCAACCGCCTTCATCACCCTTGAGGTACAGAAACTCAACAAATTCACCGCCATATGGAGGATTCACGATGCTGGTTTTCAAAAGATCCCGTTCTGTTTGCGACATCCTGGCATTGCTCCAGTGCTCCCAAACATTTCGCATTCGAAACATTAGCGGCGTCCACTCGACGGCAATCGGATTTGCAGTCCCCCAATTGAATACGAACACTTCGAGAATCTCAATTAGTGGAATACGGTCCATGCTGGACGGGTGGTAGTCAATGATGAGACGGCGTGATTCATAAGTTTCCGCACCATTTGTCAGTAGTTGAATCAACTCATCAGCACCTACGCTCCAACCCGTATTGACTGGGCAATTTCTTGCTTGCCATGCCTGACGCAATAGGCGATTACCGGCAAGGTGAAATTCCTGCCCTGTATTTACCAGCGTCTGCGAGAGTTGGTCAGCTTGCACGCTGTAAACATGGAAAGTCATGTGTTTCCTCCTTTAAAGCCTAATCGAGATAGCCCGATTATGTGGGCGGCTAAAGCCCAGCATTCGACGCCCCGATACCTTGAGTTTCTCCGCCCAATCTACGCCGATCCCATACCGAATCGGCGTAGCACATCGCCTACCGCTTACTACCGAACAACCCCCTCAAAGCCTCCTGCAAATCCGCCGGCAATACAATGGTTTTGGCGTTTTCCGAGTTAGCGAGGTTGCCGATGGCGTGGATGTATTTTTCGCCGAGCAGATAGCGGATCGGGATATCGTCGCCGCCGACCGCCGCCGCGACGCGTTTGATCGCTTCGGCGCTGGCGTCGGCGAGCGTGATTTGCGCTTCGGCTTGCAGGCGCGCGGCTTGGAGTTGGGCTTCGGCGTTGAGAATCGTCGATTGCTTGGTGCCTTCGGCCTTGGTGACGGTGGCTTTGCGTTCGCGTTCGGCGGAGGCTTGCGCTTCCATCGCGTGTTGCATCGATGGCGAGGGTTTGATGTCCTGGATTTCGACCGATTTGACGCTGAGGCCCCAATCGACCGCTTCGTCGGCGATGCTTTCGCGCAGCCGGGCTTTGATCTTGTCGCGGTTCGACAGCGCTTCGTCGAGATTCATTTCGCCGATGATCGAGCGCAATGTGGTCATAATCATGTTGCGTATCGCTTCGGAGAAGTCGGTGACGCCGTACACCGCTTTGATCGGGTCGGTGACTTTGATGAAGGCGATGGCGTTGGTCATGATGACGGCGTTATCGCGCGTGATCACTTCCTGTTCCTGCACGTCGAGGATGATGTCTTTGGTGACCAGTTTGTAGCGCACCTGATCGAGGTAGGGAATGATGATATTCAAACCAGGCAGCAAAGTGCCATGATACTTACCCATGCGTTCGACAATCCATTCCTCGCCTTGCGGCACGATACGCACCCCCTTGGCGATGGTGACGGCGACGAAAACCAGTAATACGACTACGACAAAAAAGAACTCTCCCATCATTTTCTCCTTAAGATTTACCGACTTTGAAAAATTGTCCATCGACCGCCAGCACCTTGACGCGTTCGTTGGCGGCGATCACTTCATCTGAAATGCATGGCCAAACATCGGCGCCCAGCACCGGCTTTTGAAACCTGACTTCGCTGCGGCCGGCAGGCTCGATCGCGCGCACGAGTACGCCGCACTCGCCAAGCGCCGCTTCGGTGGGCGTCGTGCGCACAGCGGTTTTGGCGCGGAATACCTTGAACCATAGCACGGTCATGGCTATTGAAGCCAATGTCCAGATCAGAATTTGCGCGGTCAAGCCGGTGTCCGGCCAGATCAGTAAAACCAGTCCGACCAAGATCGCGCCGAGACCGAACCAGATTGTAAAGAAGGAGGGCAGGGCGAGTTCGGCCAATCCCAAGCCCAAACCCAGCGCCATCCAATGCCACCAAACGATATCCATTATGTTTTCCTGTGAGTTGAAAAGTCGGCGCTGGCGAGACGGCTCGTCAGCGCGTCGCGGCGGCGGATTCGATATCTTCCTCGTGCGACGCCAAGCGCAGCCAGGTGTCGATTACCGTGTCCGGATTGAGCGAAATCGTCTGTATGCCTTGATCCATCAGCCATTCGGCGAAGTCGGCATGGTCCGACGGGCCTTGGCCGCAGATGCCGACGTATTTGCCGAGGCGGTTGCAGGTCGAAATCGCCAGCGTCAGCAAGGCTTTGACCGCCGGATCGCGTTCGTCGAAAGCGTGCGCCACAAGGCCGGAATCGCGGTCTAGGCCGAGCGTAAGCTGAGTCAGATCGTTCGAGCCGATCGAGAAGCCGTCGAAATGTTCGAGGAACTGCTCGGCCAGCAGCGCATTCGACGGAATCTCGCACATCATAATCAGTTTCAAGTCGTTGTCGCCGCGCCGCAGGCCGTGGGCGGCGAGCAGTTCGACCACGCCGCGTCCTTCTTCGACGGTGCGCACGAAGGGAACCATCAATTGCACATTGGTCAGCCCCATTTCGTTGCGCACGCGCTTCATCGCGCGGCATTCGAGCTCGAAGCAATCGCGGAACGAGTGGGCGATATAGCGCGACGCGCCGCGAAAGCCCAGCATCGGGTTTTCTTCTTCGGGTTCGTAGATTTCGCCGCCGAGCAGTTTGCGATATTCGTTCGACTTGAAATCCGATAGGCGCACGATCACCGGCTGCGGGTAGAACGCTGCGGCGATGGTCGCCACGCCTTCGGTCAGCTTTTCGACGAAGAAGGTTTCGGGCGAGGCGTAACCGCGCGAGCGGCGCAGGATTTCTTCGCGCAGCCGCGCGGGCAGTTGTTGCAGTTCGAGTATCGCCTTGGGATGGATGCCGATCATGTTGTTGATGACGAACTCGACGCGCGCGAGGCCGACGCCGGCGTTCGGTATCTGCGCGAAATCGAAGGCGAGTTCGGGATTGCCGACGTTCATCATAATCTTGACCGGCAGCGGCGGCAGATTGCCCATGTCTTGCGCGGTGATTTCGTAATCGAGCGCGCCGCGATAGACGTAGCCGGTATCGCCCTCGGCGCAGGACACCGTCACGGTTTCGCCTTCGCTCAAGGCCGAGGTCGCCGAACCGCAGCCGACGATCGCCGGGATACCGAGTTCGCGCGCGATGATCGCTGCATGGCAGGTGCGACCGCCGCGAGTGGTGACGATCGCCGCGGCGCGTTTCATCACCGGCTCCCAATTCGGATCGGTCATATCGGCGACCAGCACGTCGCCCGCTTGTACGCGGTTCATTTCGCTCGGGTCTTTGACGATGCGCACGCAGCCGACGCCGATCTTCTGGCCGATGGCGCGACCGCTCGCCAAGGCTTTGCCGTATTGCTTGAGGCGATATTTTTCGAGCGTATTCGCGCCGCCGGCCCCGGCTTGCGACTGCACGGTTTCGGGGCGCGCTTGCAGGATATAGAGCTTGCCGTCGCGCCCGTCTTTGCCCCATTCGATATCCATCGGGCGTTTATAGTGATTCTCGATGATGACGGCGTAGCGCGCGAGTTCGAGAATGTCGAAGTCGTTCAGGGCGTAGCGATGGCGCGCCTCTTCGTCCACTTCGACGGTGCGGGTGCTGCGTCCGGCGGCGCGTTCGGCGGCGAACACCATCTTGATCGTTTTCGAGCCGAGATTGCGGCGGACGATGGAGGGTTTGCCCTGCGCCAAGGTCGGTTTATGCACATAAAATTCGTCGGGATTGACCGCGCCTTGCACCACGGTTTCGCCGAGGCCATAGCTTGCGGTGATGAACACCACTTGGTCGAAACCCGATTCGGTATCCAAAGTGAACATCACGCCCGATGCGCCGCTATCCGAGCGCACCATGCGCTGCACGCCGGCGGAGAGCGCGACTTCGGCGTGGCTGAAGCCCTTATGCACGCGATAGGCGATCGAGCGGTCGTTGTAGAGCGAGGCGAACACTTCCTTGATCGCATGCAGGATATTTTCATAGCCGTGGATATTCAGGAAGCTTTCCTGCTGACCGGCGAAGGAGGCGTCGGGCAGATCTTCGGCAGTGGCCGAAGAGCGCACGGCGAACGAGGCGTCGGCGCCGCCGGTTGCAATCAAATTCTCATATTCGCGCTTGATCTCGGCTTCGAGTGCGGCGGGGAAGGGCGTATCGACCACCCAGCGCCGG
>DATETD010000174.1:0-2780 GCA_035283885.1 Rhodocyclaceae bacterium | reverse complement strand
TCGTTCGTACAAGGCGCGCTTGGTGCGTTGATCGTACACGGCGGTGGCGGGCGACAGCACCTCGATCGCCCAATCCGGCGCGCCTAGACAGCCGCGATCGTCTTTAAGCTTTTCGGCATCGAACACGACGACGATATCCGGTTGCACTACGGTGTCGATCTCGCTATCCGCCGCGCCGGCATGCGGCAGGCGTACATCGAAAGGCGCAACGAAAGGACGACAGGGTTTATCGCGCAGATAATTCGCAATCTGCCGAAACAACTCGCCGACGATCAGTTGGTGAGCATTCGTCGGCGCAGGGCTCATGGCGTACGCCCGCCCATCGATCAACTCCCAACGTTCGCCATCCGGCCAGGTCAGATAGTCGGCATAGCTAAAACCCGATGTTCGACGACGCGCAGCTAAATTCACGATCATATTCCCGATAAGGCCCGATAGCGCCCGAGGGCGATCATAGCCGATCCGTCCCGCCAGCGCCGAGTTTACATTCTCGGCGACGCCGACTTTCGAATTACGACGAAAGTTGCGGCGATTGCAGCATCGGAAAAAATTCGCGGTTACAATCGATGCGCTGGAGCGATGCCGTATCTTTCGCGAAAATTTAATTCAACGCTGCTGCGGCGCTGCGTTCTCGCACATTTTCGGCGGTATGAGAATTCATGACAATGTTCGCCGCCAAGTTCCCGCGGAAATCGACCGCAATCGATAAACGGAGGATGCAAGCGAAACTCATGAGATATTTACCTGCGTATGTATCCGCTCGTTTGCCCATGTTGGCGATGCTGGCCGGGCTCGGCGTCGCGTCTCCGCCTAGCCCAGCGGCGGAGCCAGCCTGCGGCCCGTATCAGCTCGCTTATTTCGAATTCGGATCGTTCTACTACAAAAACGAAAAGGACGACTACGTCGGCATCGACAAAGACGTGGTCGTTGAACTGGCGCGGCGTAGCGGCTGCGTGCTCAACGGCTTCCTCGATTCGCGCGTCCGCACCTGGACACATCTGGCCGACGGCGCACTCGATATGTCGGTGTCCGCCATCCCCACCCCCGAACGCGAGAAATTCGCGGTGTTCATTCCCTATTACCAGAGCCGCAACTATGTGTTGATGCGCAAGGACGCCGAATCGTCGCCGACATCCTTGCGCGATTTTCTCGACAACCCCACGCTGCGCCTGGCGGTGGTGAAATCCTTCAAACATGGAACGACGCTCGACGCCTGGATCGATGAATTGCGCGCGCAGCAACGCGTCGACGACTATGCCGATACCGAGTTGGCGGCGCGCGCGCTCGCCTTTCGCCGCGCCGACGCCATCCTCTCGCAACCGGTCGTCTGGGCGCCGTTGATTAAACGCAACAAGCTCGAAGGCAAACTCGTGTTTCACGACTGGGCCAGCGCCGACCGGGTTCTCGGCGCCTTGGTGCTGTCGAAATCGCGCGTGTCCGCCGCCGATATCCAACGCATCCGCAAACATATCGAGGCGATGCGCGCCGACGGAACACTGGAGCGTATCTTTGCGCGCCATGTCCCGAAAGACATCGTGCAACAGCTCTTGCTGCCGCCGGAGCGATCGGAGGCGCCGCGAAAATGAAAATGCGCTACAACTCCAGGATGCGCAACTCGGCGTTGGTGTAGCGCAAACGGCTGGCGAGCACGCTGGCGAGGCCTTCCATCAGTTGCAATGCGAGTTTTTTATGCTCCTCGGCCAGCGTGTCGAACACGCTCCGTCGCAGTACGAATAGATCGGTATCGACAAAGGCGGTGGCGTCCGCCGAACGCAAGCCGCCGTCGAGGAAGGCCATTTCGCCGAAGAACGCGCCTCGACCGAAGGTGCCCAAATGATGGGATTGCCGCTCGTTCAACGGCAAGGTGATGCGCACCGCGCCGCGCCGGATCAGAAACAGTTCGTCGCCCGCTTCGCCGCGCAAAAAGATGCGGTCGCCTGCGACGACATGGCGGGTTTCCATGCACTGTTCCAAGGCCGCCAGCGTCTGCTCCTTGCGACCGCCGAACAGTTCGAGCTGATGCAATTCGAGCAGCGTTTCTTCGTTTTTTTCCAGCGAATGATCGGCGATGATGCGATCCTCGACCCATTCCAACGCGTCGTCGAGTTCGACAAACACCCGCACCGGACTGTTCGCCCCCATCAAGCCGACGCGCTTGAAATACTTCTGCATATTGCGTCCCGACGGCAGATGCAAGGGAATCTGGCTGAAAATCAAGCAGCCGTTGCGCTCGGCCAGCATATCCTTGACCTGCTCCAGCAAATGCACCGCGGTCAGATCGACCGTTTGCAGGCGACGCATATCGAGAATCACGAAGTCGCGGGTTTTAAGCTCCGGCTCCAGGCAGATATACAGTTGATCGGCAGTGCCGAAGAACAGACTGCCTTGCAATTCGACGACGGCGCAACGTTCGCCATGGATCGTCAATATCTCCATCTCGCGCTGGGTGCGCACGCGCTTTGAGAAGGTTTCGTTGCCGAGCAGCTTGCGGCGGACGATGGAGCCGCCGATCTGTTCGCGGATAAACAACATCGCCGCGAGCACGATGCCGACGCCCGAGGCGGCGATCAGGCTCACCGTCAGCGCCGTGCCGACCACAGCGACGATCACCGCAAAATCGAGCATGGTCGAGCGCGCTTTGAGGAAGTGCAGACTGTTGCGGTCGATCATACGCACGCCGACGACGATCAAAATCCCCGCCAAGGCCGCGACCGGAATCCAGGAAAGCAGCGGCGCCAGCAGCAGAAATGCGAACAGCGCCAATCCGCCTTCGATCATGC
>DATETD010000173.1:0-3008 GCA_035283885.1 Rhodocyclaceae bacterium | reverse complement strand
CACCTGCTGCACCCGCCCCGAATGCTGCGCGCTGACCTCGGCCACCCCTTCCGCCGCCAGTACGATGCCGACCCCTTTGGCCATAATCGGCACCGAAACCACCACGCTCGCACATAAAATCGCCATCAGCACCGCAAACGTCAGATACAGCGCCAAGCGATTGGCGACCGGCGATAGCGCCAAGGCCTGATCCAATTGCTCCGGCGTCGATAGGCGCTCCAGCGCTACTTTACGAAACAGATCGGTAGTCATCGGCAGTAAAACTCACCATCGGCGGCAGTCGAAAGTTAATCGAGACGACAAATACTACCGCAATTATTATGGCGAATAGCGAAGACCCTATCCGAAATCATGGGGAAATTTTCAAACGGCCTTGCTTAACCGCGAAACTTTTGAATTTAGCGAGTCCGTGGGCTTGGCCGCTGCCCGGAAGAGCATTAAACCTAGAAAAAGCAGTTGTCCGCAGATGACGCAAATTTTCGCAGATAAAACAACAACTCAGCTTGGATCGGCGACGCACCTTTTGGGTGGCGCGGCAAAGATGCGTAACTCTATGAAAATCTGCGCTAATCTGCGCAATCTGCGGATCGAACTGAAAACCCAGTGAAAACTCGGCGCTGGCGAGACGGCTACAGAGGCGACGAATCGGCAAGCGCGATTGCCTTGCCCCTGCGCAAACCGACCTGCCGCTACCTCGCCTACTTCACCCGAGTCAAAGTCGGTTTGCCGCTGGGGCGGCTGGAAGATGAGCCGGGAGCGGGGCCGGGAGCGGGGACTGCGGTCGGCCCAGTGGCGTGCGTTTTCGGCACCGAATGAAGCCCGGCATTTCCCCGAATTTCGAAGTCCTGACCGAGGCCGGTTTCCGCCGCATGCAGGCCGGTGACCTGGCTGATCGGCACGGTCACCGGAAACACCTTGCCGGAAAAACGCGCGTGGAACGTGATCTTTTCGTTGCCGATAAACAGGTGATTGGTGGCGTCGGGACTGACGTTCAAAACGATTCTCCCGTCTTTGACAAACTCGTGCGGCACGCGAGTGTCCTCGTCGACCGCTACGCCCAAATAGGGCGTATACCCCTGATCGACGCACCATTCATGCAGCGCACGCACCAAGTATGGTTTGAACGACTCCTGAAAATCTTCCATGACGAAAAGACCGCTCCTTCCGGATCAACGACGCATGATTTTTTCGGTCGGCGTCAGCGCGTCGATGAAGCCTTGACGCGAAAACACACGCTCCGCATATTTCATCAACGACACCGCCGTCTTCGGCAGTTCGATGCCGTAATGATCCAAACGCCATAACAACGGCGCGATCGCCACATCCAGCATCGAAAACTCTTCGCCCATCAAATATTTCTGCTTGACGAAAATCGGCGCCAATTCGCACAAACGGTCGCGAATATGCTGTCGTGATTTCTCGACACCCTTGAGATTCTTTTCGAGGGTATCGATATGACTGAACAGCTCCTGTTCCATCGTAAACAACAACTGCCGCGCCTTGGCCCGCGTCTGCGGGTCGGGCGGCATCAGTTGCGGATGGGGGAAACGCTCGTCGATATACTCGTTGATGATGTTCGACTCATAGAGCACCAGATCGCGATCGACCAACACCGGCACGCGATTATGCGGATTGATAATAGCGATCTCTTCGGGCTTATTGAAGAGATCGACGTCGATGACCTGAAAATCCATCTGCTTTTCGTATAACACGATACGGCAGCGATGGCTAAACGGACAGGTGGTGCCCGAATACAGGTTCATCATGGCGCTGGTGCCCCAGGAATAATCGGCATCACGCACCACTTTGCGAACTGGCGGAACGCTCATTTCTCGATGCCCCATAGTTTAATGTTCACTCAAACGGATTAATGAATGTCTTTCCAGTACTCGCGTTTCAGCGCGTACGCAAAGACGAAAAACACTGCCAGGAAGATCAACACCACCACTCCCAGACGCTTGCGGTACTCGGCCATCGGCTCGCCCATGTGCTTGAGATAAGCGACCAGATCCGCAACGATAACGTCATACTCTTTCGCGCTCAACTTTCCCGGTTTGACCAGCTTGAGCTTGTGATCCTCGCCCAAGATTTGATCGCCTTGCAGTTCCCATAGTACATGGGGCATGCCAACGTTGGCAAATACTACGTTGTTCCAGCCGGTAGGACGGCTTTCGTCGCGGTAAAACGAGCGCAGATAGGTGTAAAGCCAATCCGCTCCCGAGCCGAACTACGAAGCGCGCGCGCGCGCAATCACCGTCAAATCGGGAGGCGCTGCGCCGAACCATTGCTTGGCTTCGGCGCGTTGCATCGCAATCCGCATCGGCTCGCCTACCTTTTCGGCGGTGAACAACAGGTTGTCCTTGATCTGCGCTTCGCTCAAACCGATATCCTTGAGGCGGTTGTAGCGCATATACGAAGCCGAATGACAGTTCAAACAGTAATTGACGAACACCTTGGCGCCGTGTTGCAAAGCCGCCGTATCGTTGGCGCGATCCGGGGCTTTGTCCAGATGCAAAGCGGCGCCCGAGGCCCATGCCAGCATGGGGGCGAATACTAGTGCTATCAGCAATTTTCTCATGGTCAGGTCACCCGTTCCGGTTCAGGTTGGCAACGATCCAGGCTGCTGTAAATCGGCATCAACAGGAAGAACGCGAAATAAATCACCGCGCAAATCTGCGACACCAGGGTGCGCGCCGGCGTCGGCGCCTGCATGCCCAAATAGCCGAGGATAAGGAAGGAAATGACGAACGCCGTCAGGAAGCCTTTGTAGTACGGGCCACGGTAACGTATCGATTTCACCGGCGCGCGATCCAGCCACGGCAGGAAACCGATGATCACCACCGAAGCGCCCATCGCCACTACGCCCCAGAACTTGGCGTCGATGCCGAACAGCGGATAGGTCACGGCGCGCAGAATCGAGTAGGACGGCGTGAAATACCATACCGGAGCGATATGCGGCGGCGTCTGCAAGGGATCGGCCGGGAAGAAGTTGTTGTATTCCAGGAAAT
>DATETD010000172.1:0-2121 GCA_035283885.1 Rhodocyclaceae bacterium | reverse complement strand
CGGCATTCGGGAAACTGGGCTTCCCTTCGCCGTCGATCAAACCACCCATATGGTCGCCATGCAGATGGGTAATCAACACGGCATCGACCTGCGACGGTTCGTAGCCCGAGGCCTTGAGATTGGCGGCAACTTGGCCCAGTGTCGGGCCGAACAGCTTGGCCGCGCCGGTATCGACCAGCACTAGGCGCGAACCCGTATTGATCAGAAAGGCATTGACCCCGGTTTGCAGCTTGGGCGCGGCGGCGAACATGCGCGCCAGCAGGCGCTGGATTTCGGCGGGAGAGGCGTTTTTCAATAGCTTGGCGTCGAGATCGATCGTGCCGTCGAACAACGCCGTGATTTCGGCGGCGCCGACCATTTGACGGTAATACCCCGGAACCTGGGTCTTGAGTTGCGGAGCGCCGGCTTCGGCGATGGGGGCGAAGGCCAGCGCGCCAATGGCGGCTACGGCAAGCGCGTTACGCAAAATCGATTGCAAGAATGTCATTGTATCGCCTCGGATTTTTTGAATGGAATGTCGACCCCGCCAGGGGATCAAGCGTATGGAGCGTGCGATTGTACCGCACGAGAGTTGTCCTTATCTTAAAAGTCCCAGCGAGCATCGATGCCGAAACCGAAGGCGCGCATTTTGTTCCAAGCGAGCGCGTCGCTGCGCCAGCGCAGATGCAGCCAGCGGTAGCTCAGATCCAGTCCCAGCGTCGAAAAATGCGTGTCGTAGGCGACGCGCGCTTGCCAGTCGTTACCCATACGGGTCGATAAGCTAATCTCCGGTAGATGCTGCCGTTCGACCAGGGTGTCGGCAAGCTCCAATGCACCGATCGCGGTCGGGATCGTGAGCGACAGCTTGTGCTTGACGGGGATATGTTGATTAAGTTCGACGCGCCACATGCGACCGCTAGGCAGCGCTGCCGTCGGAAGACTGCTGCCGACCAGGGTTTTTTCGGGAATCTCGCGCCAATGGATACGGCTGATGGCATCGCTCACCGTCCATTCGACGCGCAGGCCGTCTTGGCGCTCCAGGCTCAGGCCTAGATCGATGGAATAGCCGGCGCCGCTCGGCGCGCCGTCGAGATACGGGGCGACAAAACCCTCGGCACTGGTGTTGGTGTGACTGTAATCGCGTTTCCAATCGATAAAGTTCGCAACATAGGTGCGACCGCCGATCGCCGTGGCGCTGCCGGCGATATCTTCGTGGCGGATGCGTTGACCGCGCAGCAGGCTGATGGCGCCGCCCCAGGAAACTTGCCATCGATTCGGCAGCGGATGGTCGATCGATTTGGATAGCCGTAATCCATTGGCCGCAAAGCCCTTCAGGCGGTAGTCGAGATCGTATGTGCGTCCGGTATCGTAGGCGGCTTTTTGTCGGTCGGCGCGGATGATGTCGAGGGTGTCGCGATTGGCGATCGCCAGCCATTCGTTGCGACTCAGCAGGCCCAAACGAAAACCTTGCCATGCGACGCCGCTTTCCACTCGGCTCGCAATCAAGGCGAGATTCTTGCCGGCGGCGGGCGCGTAGTTGTCGCGCCAGTCCTGGTTGATTTGACGCAACGGAACCACATCGTTGCCGAAAAACGCCTGTCCGGAAAAGTACAGCCCAGCGGCTGAGGGTATTCTGGCCGGATTTTCCGCAGAAATCAGCTCGCCAGCGGTTGCCGGCGCGGCGAAGGAAAGCAAAACCAGAGGTAAGATCGATGTTTTCATTGCGGTGGTGGAATGGTATCCCAGAAGTCGGCGCTGGCGAGACGGATAGGTAGCGAGCGGATGGCGACCTCCCATCGCTGCGCATAATGCCCATTCTAAGCGAGTATTCGCCGATTCGTCGTGTCGTTGGCGCCTTTGCGTAAATCTTTACTGATGGCGGCGAGATGGATATGGACTGCCGTTTGTCATGCGGAGGGCGATAGTCGTCCAGTCGCCGCCGCCGGTTGTATCGAATGTATATCGTTAGTATCATGGCTGCGCACGGCGCGATTTCGCGCGCCGACGTAATTTCCGATATCGATCAACAGCGATGGCGCATCGAGAAAAATGACCCAATTTATATTCGTCAGACATGGAGAGAGCGAGGCGAACTTTGCCGGTTTCGTCAATGACGATCCGCTGAGGCCTGTGGCGTTGACG
>DATETD010000171.1:0-8689 GCA_035283885.1 Rhodocyclaceae bacterium | reverse complement strand
AGCGAACGATGTTTTCCAGAGTCATGCGCCCACCTTTTTGCGAAGATCGTCGGCAGTCACCCGGACAATCTTCTTGCCCTGCACCACGACAATCGCCGTATCCGTCTGCATCGCAGCCTTACGCGCCATCGCTGCGGCACGTTTCATGGCCTCCATCGAAGCTGCGATGTCTTTGTCTTTCGCCTTGCCGAGTTCATGTCGGGTCATCAGCGTTCTCCCCATTCAATCATTACGGGTTCATCGCCCGAGTTGTCGTATAGCGCCCAAGCATCCACCGCCGCTCGGTAGTGGCGCTCGAAGTTGGCCTTGCCGACGGCAAAGCGCCGCCGAATCACAGGTTCCGGGATGTCGTGTCCGCCCTGCTGCACCCGTTCAGCCACGCGGGCTATCGCCACTTCGGCAGAGGGCAGGCCAAGAAAAAACAGGCTGACATGATAACCGGTCTGCCGCCAGGCACGGATATGCCGCAAATACGCCACGCCCGACAGCGTGGTTTCAAAGGCAAAGCTCTCGCCCTTGGCCGCGCAAGCCGCGATCTCCTGCAACATCAATCGCCCCGCCTTCACCGCTGCTGCCTCCGGTGCAAACGGCGACAAACCGGCGGCAATCAGATCGGCGTTGATGAAGTGCGGGCACTGCGCCTCTTCTGGCAGGAAGGCACGGGCAAAAGTGGTTTTCCCCGCACCATTCGGGCCGGCGATGATGATGATTTTCTTGCTCATTCGCCGCCCCCGCCAAAGAGGTCCGCTTGACCGGCGTCGACAGCCTTTGTGCGCTTACGCATACTCGTGGCTGGCGCCTCCGCGGTGACAGCCGGTTCCAGCGAAGACGCCATCGGCAGACTCATCGGCAAATTCGCGACGTTCAGACTGTAATCGTCATGCCCCCACTCGCAGCGCGACAAGACCATCTTGGGAATCTTCTTGACGGTGAGATTGGGGTAGCGATTCGCATCGCCCCGGAATGCCGAGCAGCAGACCAGCAATGTTGCGCCCCCTTTTACGTAACCCGCGACTTCATCGCTCAAGGCCTGCAAAGCTTCCGGCGTCAGGCTTTGCGTGGTGACGTAGATGAAGTCGTTTTCGGTGCTCTTGCCGTGCTGCCAGTAGTGCGCGTCGCTGGGCGCGTAGGTGAAGCCCTCCAGCTTGCAGATCGCCGCCGCCAGCATTTCGGCGTTGTAGTCCTTGTTGATGACCCACTGGCCCCATCGGTCTTGCTGCAACAGACTGGGGGCGAGGCGGTAGTAGCGGAAACCGCCGCCGCCTTTCCAGTTCACGGCCTCGCTGATGCCGCCTTGGTCGTCGCCGTCGATGACTTTTTTCAGGCGCGGAATGATGTGCGTGTGGCAGTGCTCGCCCAACTCGACCATGATCCAGCGGCGGCCCATTTTGTGGGCGACGGCGCCGGTGGTGCCGGAACCGGCGAAGGAGTCGAGGACGAGGTCGCCGGGGTTGGTGCTCAGCGTCAGAATTCTTTCAAGCAAACGCTCAGGTTTAGGCGTCGCAAATATATCTGCGTTGTCGACCAGAGCCTTTGACTCTCTTCGAGCTTCGTCGTTATGCCCAAAATTTTGATAGTCCCACCAAGTCGTTGCTGGAACGGAATCGCTGACTTCATGCAAAAACCGCTTCAGCCGCGGAACGTTGTTCCCCGATTCTCCAAACCAAATTCTGTTCTCGGCAATCTGTTCCGCCATTCTCTCTTGAGTAAAGCGCCAGCTTGTCCCTTTTGGAGGCCAATGCTCTTTACCTGTTCTGGGTGATCGAATTGGAAAGATTGCGTAGTCTCGGGCTTCATTCCGTTGCAATGGACCAGATGTCCATACTCCCCTCGGGTCATTATCTGGGTTTTTGTAACGGGCATCTTGAGCTTCGGTTCTGCCGAAGCGGTTAATTCTGAAAGCCTCGCGGTTCTTCGCGTACACCAAGATGAAGTCGTGCGATTCAGAGAAAAATTCAGAGTCACTTTTCACTGCGTACTTCTTTTGCCAGGCCAGCGTCGAAATAAAATTGGCCCGCCCCAGCACTTCGTCACAAAGTACCTTGAGATAATGCGCCTCGTTGTCGTCGATTGTGATCCACAGCGAGCCATCTTCGGCTAGCAATCTCCGAATGATCTCAAGTCGATCCCGAATCAACGACAACCAGATTGAATGCTCCACGCCATCGTCGTAGTGGGTAAAAGCACTGCCGGTGTTGTACGGCGGGTCGATGAAGATGCACTTCACCTTGCCCGCATATTCCTGTTCCAAGGCCTTCAGCGCCAGCAGGTTGTCGCCGAAGATGAGCTGGTTATCGAAAAAGTCGGCGCTGGCGACACGGTGCTTGGCGTGATAGCTCTTTTCCGGATCAGCCAGCAAAATGCGCGGCTCCAGCTTTGGTCGTGCATCCTTGCCGATCCATGTCAGTTCTAGTTTTTGTTTGCCAGCCATCAGAATGCCCACCCCTGCTGTTGCATGAATTCCTCAAGATCGACGCAAGGCTCCTTGAAATGCGCACAGACATTGGGAATCTTTGCCGCATTGGGTTTGGGCGCAAGTTTGTCGCTCGGGCGCAGCCAGCCTTCTTCGGTCACGACGGCGCCTTGTTTGACCTTGGCGCAGGCAATAACAAAGGGGTCAGCGACTGGCGTGCCTTTCAAGCGTTGCTGGACACCGATAAGGGACTGGAAATGCTTGACCTGAAAAATCGTCGAGACAAATTTGAGTTCGTCCGCTGCCGGCTGCGTAAAAATTTGCTTATTGTCCTGTGCCCACTTCAAGACCTCTGCACTGATGGCTTGCCGCTCAAGTTCATTGAAGACTTCGCGTGTGGAAATCAGTCGCTCCTGCTGTACAAGCGCATCCAGCCCATCCCAAATGCTTTTGAAGACGCGGGGATAAAAATGCTGGAGGGAGCGAATGGAGCTGGTATCGAAGACATAAATCATGCCCCGGCTCCTTGCAGAATCCGCTCCTCAAGTCCGGCAAAGCTCTTGGGCTTGACGCCGAGAAAATCAGCAGCCTGCTCCAGCGTGATTTGATGTCGGTAGTGGCGGCTAACCACTTCCTTGGCAAAACGGTCGCTGAGATAAGCGCCTTGATTCAGATACCAACTGCCTCCACTACGCTTGGTTTTCTGCGCGCTCCAGAACTTTGCCTTTTCCTCGTAAAACCCTTTGCTGACGCGCCCCTGATCGAGAAATCTGCGCAACACGGCTTCCCGACTGGCGCCATACCGGGCGGCCAGATTTGAAAACAGCTCGTCGCTGGCCTTTTCAATTGCAGCAGGAAACTGCGCCGCCTGCTGCAAAAAGTCGGCGCTGGGGATCAATACCTCGGCAGCCACGGCATTGCAAAACTGCTCGATTTTCCTTTCCACTTGCGGCAGGCGGTCGATATAGCGTGTATCGAACTTGCTCAGGCCGTTGATGCCGATCAGCAGATGCGCCAGTTCGTGCAGCAAACTGAACGTTTGTCGAGTCTTACTGGTGCTGTTGTTCAAATAGACAACCGGCAAATTATCATCCATCAAGCAGAAGCCGGAAATGTCTTCTTGCTTGAATGCCGCCTTGAAGACGAACACGCCCGCATTTTCGATGGCTTGCCGCCATTTCTTGAGTGCGATCTCGTCGCTTTTCCAGGTGATCTGGTCTTCGATGGCGATCCCAAGGAACTTGCGAATGCCGCTAGCCTGTTCTGTCGCGCTCTTTGAGGATGACAATACCAACGATTGCCAAATACAACGATCGGCAGGATTCCTGTTATCGAAAAGCTCCTTAAGGGCAATCTGGTAGGCATGAGCACGCCGGATATGCAAGTAGGTATCTCGTGACAGCGTTTCCAGATCGGCATCCGGCAAGGTTCTGAATTCACGCTGCGGCATCGCCTCTTCTGGTGGGGCGGGCAGGAAAAACACGGCCAAAGGCCGCTTGTAAATCTGATAAGCCAGTTTTTCGAGCTGGGAATAGGTCGGCGCTTCTTCGCCCGATTCCCAGGCTTCGATTTCTTCCGACGGACGTTTCAACATTTGGGCAACGTCAGCCACCGACAGGCCGCATGTCGTTCTTGCCCAACGGAAAATTTCAGGCTGGATACCTGCTACAGGTTCTCTTTTCATTTGTTTCTATCCATCGGTTTCTTATGCCTCTCGCCTTATCCGATTTGCGAAATACGCCAAACCGCCATGGCTTGCGCCGCCATCCAGTTTTGATGCGCCGCGATGCGCTCAGGCGTCCATTCGGCGTGATCGGTCGCCAGTTTACGGGTGATCGCGAAACTACTTTGTTCAAAGACGGGGCGCTTTGCGGCGTAGCTGGTATTTCCCAAGTCCTTGTTGGCGTCGGCCTGCATCAAGGTCATATTGCCTAGGCGATAGGTCAGAGCATCGGATTCTTCGTCAGTGAATGCTTCCCACCCGGTCTGGGGATTCTGCGGCAGGACATGTTCAATGTTGAAGCTATCGCTGGTGAAACTGAGGTCTTGCCCGGACAGATGTTTTTCCAACGCGCAAAGTATGAACCTCACCACGCGGTTGTTGCGCGATTGCGTAGTACGGATGGTTTTCTCGGCAAAGGCGGCGCGAAACGCGGCGTCAGTGGGGTAGATGCTTTGCATGGCGGCCAGCGCCGCGCCCAGATTCGCAATAGAACCTTTCGCAATGCGCTCCGCAACCGCGTTATAGGTTCGTTCCTGTTCGGCGGTGCTGTAGCTGCAAATCACATTGAAGCGCATCGAAATGACGACGCAGGCCCGCATCAAGCCCACGAAATCCGGTATGTCGAAAACCCGCTTGGCTGCCAGTAGCAGCGGTATGGGCTGGCGAACATTAAAGGTTCGCAAGGCGCCGGCAAACCCTTTGGCTTCCTGTGGCCAGTCTGAGGCTTCGGGCGAAGACAATGCAAGGTAGGTATCCAGATCTTCTTCCATGTCGCGCAGGAGCTGAAAAACCAATTCACGCGAATTAACCTGATTGCGGACGGTTTTGAACAATTCCGCCTGTCGCGCGAAAGTTCGGCGGCTGTTCCAATGGGCACGCAGGAAGTCGGGGAAGCTTTCGGCCCCCAGACGTCCAACCATTTGCTCCCAGCGCTCCTCCAGATTGCGCAATTCATGATCCTTGTCGCCGCCGCGATCAAGCACCGAAAACAAGTAGTTTTTCAGCAGGTCGGTCGCCGACAGACGCACGCCGCGTGCATTCAGCGTCTCGAATACTTTGTAGGCATTCAACTCATCGGTGACTGTGATGACCGTAAAAAACAGGCGGTCGCTCATGTCCTCAACAAATTGAGCTAAGCGCATGCCTTCGGCGCCTGCGCTCTTCTTCAGATATTCGCTCACTCGCCGGTCAAACCATTCGAAGGCCTTGCGCAGCAGATGCTCGGATGCACGAAAACCACGCTGCGGTAAGTGCCCCATAGGCGCCATAAAGTCCTGATAATAACTGTTGTTGTTGCGGTTCAGTGTCAGCTTGGGACGGGCGATCAGTGTGACGGGATCGAGATAGCCCACATAGGTCTGGCGAATTTGCTCCATGCGCCGCCTATTGGCCTCGGGATCATTGCCTGCATCGATCAGCCGTTGCAGGTTCTTCAATACTGCAAGCACGATGATACTGACGGTCGTCAGCCGTTGCTGCCCGTCGATGACTTCATGGGCTTTGTCATCCGCAGTTTGCAGGACTAGATACCCCATGTAGTGCGCCGGCTCGCCACCGGGTTGTAGCGTTCCCATCAAATCCATCCACAAGTCTTCCCACTCGTCGTCGGTCCAACTGTAGTCGCGCTGAAAGCGTGGAATACGGTAGGTCAGTCCGTTGCCAATAAGCTTGCGGAACGTATTGTTTTCGGTCTTGAAGTTCATTGCGGCCATCACAGCCTCCAATCTGTTTTTGCGGTCGGGCGAGTTGTCATCGTAAACTAACCTCGGTTTGAAACCCCGCCCTTTAGGGCGGAGGGAGCTAACCCCGGCCTGAAGGCCGGGGTTTCGGCGACCGTTTTGGGAGGGGATGCAAACCCCTTCCAAAACGTGTTTGATCGACAGGCCTAAAGGCCTGTCGCTAATTTTTTGCTGACAAAGTTGCAAAATATCAGATCGACTTGTGCATCCAGCAGCGCACCGGCTATGCGATCCATCGAGTCAGACGGGGCGCGGCGGGTCAGTTGGTGCGCGAAATACGCGAGCTGGTGCGAGCTATAGATCATCTTATGCCGTTTTTCTTGGTATGCCGGATGATATCATGATTGCCTTGGCATTTGGTGTAACGATTGCGCCGCCATCGAATAGAATCGACGCCGCTACGACCTACGCTATAGTATCCGACAAGGAATTCCCACCATGATAGGCAACGCCCGCTCCATCGCCGTCAAACTACTCTCGGCGCACCTGCTCGCCATCGCCGTCGTCATCGTCGGCGCCCTCGTCGGCATACTCTCGCTCCAGGATGCGGTTGCCCGCTTCGCGCGCGAAGTCCATGACTTGCAAACGGCGCAAGTCGAAATCCTGCGCGCCGAAAGCCACTTCAAGATTCAGGTGCAAGAATGGAAGAACGTGCTGTTGCGCGGCAAAGACCCCGCCAAGCTCGAAAAATACTGGAAAGGATTCGAAGAGCAGGAAGCAGACGTCAGAAAACACGCCGACACCGCTCGCAGCGGCCTGAACGAAGGCAAGGGCCGACAACTCGTCGCCGAGTTTCTCGCCGCCCACGAGAAACTCGCCGCCGGATATCGTCAAGGATTGCACGCCTTTAAGACGGCGGATCGCGACGCCCAGGCCGGCGATGCGGCGGTCGCCGGCATCGACCGCGCCCCAACCAAACTACTCGACGAAGCCGTCGCCGAAATCGGCCAGTTGGCGCTAAAAGCGCAAACGGAAGCCCAAGCCACCGCCCGCTCCGGACTCACCGTCGCCGTCGTCGCCATGCTCGTCGCCATTATCGGCGGCATCGCCGTGTTTGCGATGCTGATACGCAGCAGCATTATTACGCCGACCCAGAACCTCGTCGCCGACTTGCAACGCTTGAGCGACGGCAATCTCGGCTCGCCGATTAGGGTAAGCGACGGCGGCGAAATCGGTCTGCTGGCCGAACATACCGAAACGCTGCGCCGACACCTGGTCGAGCTGATCGGTACGACCCAACAATCGTCCAACGCGGTCGTCGTCGGCTGCGACGAGATGCAACTCTCTACCGCAGAGATTACGCGCGAAACCGAGAATCAAAGCCATATTGCGGTATCGCTCGCCGCCACCATGGAACAAATGCGCGCGGTGATCGACGCCGTCGCCGGCGAAGCGGCGCATGTCAGCCGCGAAGCCGCCGACGCCCGCGCCGGTACGCAAACCGGACAACACCTGGTCGCTGCGCTGATCGACGACGTGCGCGAGGTCGCCGCCAAACTCACCGATACCAATACGCTGGTATCGCAATTCGTCGAAAGCGCACGCAGCATCGGCAACCTCACCCAGCAAGTCAAGGAAATCGCCGATCAGACCAATCTACTCGCGCTCAACGCCGCAATCGAAGCCGCGCGCGCCGGCGAACAAGGGCGCGGCTTTGCCGTCGTCGCCGACGAAGTGCGCAAACTTGCCGAGAAATCCTCGCAATCCGCAGGCGAAATCGAAGCCGTCACGCGCCTGCTCGAAAGTAAAACCGCCGCCGTCGAACACGCAATCAACGAAGGCAACGCCCGCCTCGCCCAAGGCGTCACGCGCAGCAACGAAGTCACCCACAACCTCGCCACCATCATCGCCACCTCCGACACCGTTAGCCACAGCGTTCAAACCATGTCCGACAAAATCGATGAACAAAGAAGCGCAATCGACGATATCGCCACAAAAGCGGAAGCCTTGGCGCGCCAATCGGAAGAAAACTCGGCGGCAGTACGCCAGATCGAAGGCAACTCGGACACGCTGCGGCAACTCTCGCAACGCCTGAAGCAGTCGCTCGCGACGTTTAAATTGGGCTATGGCGGGTGAGGGGTGCTCCAATCCGGCGCTATCCGTCTCGCCAGCGCCGAGTTTTGCCGCCAGAAGAAAATCCGCATCGACGTCAAGAGGCGATATGAAAATCGGCGCTGGCGGGGCGATGGTTGCGACGCTCGAAATACGCTATGATGGCGTTGCGGGTCGGTCATACTGTAAACATATACCGATCCGAAAGTCGTACTCGAATAGCCTCGCCCGTCGCTTCGTTCCCCCACTACCCATTGCAAGGAGCCTTTTATGCCGATGAACCGTATCCAGATCAGCGCCTCGCTGGCCCCGCAACAAGCCGAGGCGATCAAGCAAGCGATCGCCGAGATTCACAAGAACCTGCCGTTCCTCATCGACCTGACTGCCGACGAGCGTCAAGGCATGTTGAAACTCGGCGACAAGAACCGTTCCTTCGTCGCCAAAGCGGCAGCGGTCGCCGAGCAGAATGTCGATATTCTGCCGCGCAACTTCAAGCTCGAAGAGATGCAAACCGATATCAAGCTGATCGAGGATTTATATCCCATCATCCATGCGGTCACCGTGTTGTTGGGCAAACTGGAAGACACCTATTTCGCCGCCGGCAGCGAAGCCTATGCGGCCTCGTTGATGGTGTATCAGTACGCCAAAGCCGCGAACATCTCGACCGGCGTACTCGAAAGCGCCCTGGACGATCTCGGTCGCCGCTTCGCCCGACATAGCCGCGCCGCCGCCGACACGGCGTCCCCCGCACCGGCGGCATAA
>DATETD010000170.1:0-2895 GCA_035283885.1 Rhodocyclaceae bacterium | reverse complement strand
TATCGACGTCGAAAGTCGACAGCAATGTGCTGCTGCTATGCAGACTCTCCAAGCGCGGAGTGAAGGTCTTACGCTCGGTGAGTAATTTGATCAGAAACGTCGGCGTGCCGGTTTCGAACCACCAAGGGCGGAAGCTGCGCTCCCGAAACAGCAGCAGCAAATCGAAGGGGTTGTAGACCGAGTCCCCCAACCAGTTGTAGCCGTTATACCAGCGGCGAATTTCTGCACGATCCAAACCGGCCAACTCGGCCGCGAACACCTTATCGACATCGCTCTCCGAATAACCGCATATAGCCGAATAATCTTCGGACAAGGTAATGTCGCGCAGATTATTAAGCCCTGAAAATAAGCTCACCTTGCTGAATTTCGATACCCCGGTAAGGAACACAAAGCGCAAATGCGCATCCGCGCCCTTGATGGCCGAGTAGAAATTCCTCAAGCCTTCGCGCATCGCCAGCGCCGCGTCGCGATCGGCGAGATTGTCGAGAATCGGCTTGTCGTATTCGTCGATCAATACCACCACACGCTGGCCATGACGCTCGTGCGCCAGTCGAATCAGCTCCGAAAGCTGGCCCGAGATGCTGCGATGCGCGCCCTGTACGCCCAGGCGTTGCCGATTTTCCTGCAAACATTCCAAAATCTTTTCGTCGAGTTCCGCGCGGGTTTGCAACACGCCATCGGAAAAGCTGATGCGCACCACCGGATAACGCACGCTCCAATCCCAACGACCATGAACGGACAGCCCGCGAAACAGGCTTTCGTTGCCCTCGAACAATTCCGCCAGCGTATCGAGGAAGAGGCTTTTGCCGAAGCGGCGCGGGCGCGACAGAAAGTAGTGCTTGCCCTCCTCGATCAGCCGATAGGCGAACGGCGTCTTATCGACGTAGTAATAACCCTCGGTGACGATCTCCGCGAACGTCTGGATGCCGATCGGCAGTTTGCGGCGTTTTGCAATCATCGTTTATGGTGTGCGGGGCAGCCGACGATCCGTCTCGCCAGCGCCGACTTATCGCAATCCCTGCCGGATCGCCGTATTCAGTTCGAACAGATAATCTCCGCCTTGAGTATGACCTGCTGAGGTCATCGCGCCTAGCTGCGGCTGCTGTGGAAACTCGCTGGAAACTTCGGCGCGCATTTCTTCGAACAATTCCAAGCCCTTGGTCATCCCGGTGACTTTCTTGAGTTGCTTGATCATGCTATAGGCAAAGATCGAATGTCCTTCTCTGCCTTCGTCGGAGACCGGCTCTTCGCCGCCGGAACTCATCACCAGCACGGAACGGCGCGACAAAATATCTTCCTTGCTGCCGCCGCTCGCTTTGATTTGCTGCTCTTTCGCCAACGAGCCGGAGAAACAACTGTCGGACACCAGAATGATCTGTTTGGCGGGAATTGCGCTCATGAACTTGGAAATATCGCTATTGGATATCCAGTTTTCCGGATTCTTGTTCGATGCATCGGTCGGCAACCAATAGCCTTGTTTACTGCTATCCATCTGATAACCATGGCCGGCATACATCAGCAATACGCTTTCGTCGCGTTTCGAGTTCTCGACCAGTTTTTTCAGGGTCAGCACGATGTCGGCCTTGGTGGCGTTTCTAATGACATTCACTTCGTAACCAAGTTTCTGGTTAAGCTGGGCGCCGATCGCTTCGACATCGGCGATCGGCGTCTCCAACGACGGAATCGCGCCCTTATACGCATTGTTGCCGATCAGATAGGCGACTTTGCGCTGTATCGGCGTCGGCGGCAGTAAATTGCCGACTTGAGCGGTGTGCGCCACGCCGGAATCGACCGCAGTCGCGGACGTAGGAATGCAGAGCGCCGACCCACCGGCGCTGCACGGCGCAAGATCCGCCGCCGCAGGATTTTTATCGAGAACCGCCAAAGCTTCCTTATAGGTTTCGGTGCGCGCCTGATGACGCAGGGCATTGGCCGCGATCAACTGCGCAAATCGCCCGCCTTCGACCGACTTGGCAGCACGCGCGGCTTCCGGCTTGGCGGCGGGCTTGGCCGGAGTGGGTTGATTGGGCTGACTGGCTTGGTTAGGCTGACTGGGTTGGTTCGGTTGATTCGGCTGATTCGGCTGATTGATCGGTTGATTGGGTTGATTGATCGGTTGGTTGGGCTGATTGACGGGCTGATTGATCGGCTGGTTGGGTTGATTGATCGGCTGGTTGATCGGATTCTGCTGTACCGGTTGCAGCCCAGTCTGCGCTACTTGCATCGGTTGCGACACTATCCCGACTACGGCGCCGCCTATCGGCTGCTGTACTCCCTCCAGCGCTAGTCCTTGCTGAACTATGGGTGTCCCCTGCGTAGGCTGTGGCGATGCTCCAACGACGTCCCCCCCAATCGGCTGCTGCTGCGCCAGTCCTGGCTGAATTGCAGCTTGCGCGCTGGGCGAAGGCTGCGATGGCATCCCTGCGACTATGCCTCCGATCGGTTGCGACGGCATGCCATCCTGTATCGATCCATGCTGAATTCCAGGTTGAGCGCTCTGCATGGCTTGCGGCGACCCCACGTCGTTACCCATCGACGGCGGCGAGATCCCACCGGCGCCGGCAATGGGGGGCTGCATCGCCCCCGTCATCGTCGCGGTCGGTGGCGACGGGAATTGAGCGCCGAGTACCGGGCCGCCTCCAGGTAGCGCCATCAATAGCAATGAATTGGCTTGAGTCTGAGGCGGAGCGACATTCATCGCGGACTGCATATTGGGCTGATTCGCCGGTCGATTCACTAAGGAGACGACCTGATTGACCACGGTACGATTGATGTCCCCTGCAAGATTTGGCGGTGGCGTCGCCCCACCCGTCGGTGGCGGGGGTGTTCCGCCTGTGGGTGGAGTCGTTGTCCCATTCGTCGGCGGTGGCGTTGTCTCACCTGTCGGCGGTGGCG
>DATETD010000169.1:0-4081 GCA_035283885.1 Rhodocyclaceae bacterium | reverse complement strand
TCGTTCCCGGCGTCAGCGCGCGGGCGATCGTGGACGAGCCGGTCAATACGCTGCGCAGCCATCCGGTCGATCCGAGTCCGGTCGAGACGATCAGTCCGCTCGACGATTGGACTTCGCTGCGCGCAGCGTGGCGAATTTCATAGCGCGCCGAGCCGTGGGATTTCGGCCCGATGAAGAGGTCATTGACCGCATAGAGCGTTTGCCGATCCGTCAGCGTTGCCTTGGCCATGCTGACCGCCTTGCAGGGACGTCGATCCGCGAGTAGATCGGGCAGCAGTTGCGCCATCTCGCGCGGCTCGAACGGCAGCAAGACGCCATCGTATCGACGCGGATCGGGATTGACGCCGACCAAGGGCTGTCCGTCCAGATATTTCATAATATTCGCCACCAATCCGTCTTGGCCCAGCGCCAGCACAATGTCGTCTGCGGCGAATAGGAAATTCGTCAGGAAGGCGCGGTCGAGCACTTGATAGCGACCATGGCGCTCCAGCAGCTCCAGCATGCGGCGGCGCGCCGCCCAATAGGTATCGTGTTCGACTTGGTAGTCGCTAAAGTCTGCGCCGAGATGTTCGACGTAAAACTTTGCCTGAGCGGCGGTATGGTGGCGCGCGATCAATTCTTCGAGGCGCGTTTTGCGCGTGACCAAGACAATTTTGCGTTCGGCAGGCGAAACCATGGCGATCCGGTGCGATCAGCGCTGCGTGCTCTTCGGTGCGCGAGAGTCGGGCAGGTGGGTCAGCAAGGCGTGCAGCAGATCCGGCGACATATTCAATTGACCGATTCTCTCGGCCTTCTCGGCAATGCCGCCGAAGGCTTGGGCGATCAATTGATTGGGCTGCATGCCCGCCGCCGCCAGCGCTTGGACGATGCGCGGATCGGCGTGCTCCATGGCCTTCATGACGGCGATCAGTCGATGCGCTTCGACTTCGGCCAATGTCCGGGTGTTCTCTGCGTTGCGTGCGACGAACTCCTTGCGCTTTTCTTCGAGCACCACGCTGGCGTCCATCTCGGCCTGCCGCAGCTCGCTCTGTTTGCGCTGGATGCTGGCCTCTGCTTCCATCTGGGTTTCGCGAATGCTGCGCCTTTTTTGCTCCACCGCGATTTCGGTATCGAGTTCGTTTTCGCGAATCGCGCGCTCGTTCTCGACCGCCGCATTGCGACGCAGAAAAACCGCATCGTCCGCCGCCTTGAGAATCGCCTCGCGCGCCTCCGCTTCGAGTGCGCGCGCGGTTTCGGGCGTGGGTTTGATCGCGCGAATCGCCACGCCCAGAATTTCTAGGCCCAGCGATGCGATGTCCTGTTGCTGCTTCAGACCGGCGGCGACTTGCGTCGCGATCTTATCGGCGGCGCGCAACGCCGCTTTGAGCGGAAGTTCGTTGACGATGTGCTTCGACAGCACCTCGACGGCGCTGACGACGCGTTCGGCCAGCTTTTCCGGATCGTCGGACTCATACGCGCCGCCATCGGCTTTCAGCGAAAAGTTGAGCATCGCCGCAAGCTTGCGCGGCTCGCCGACGCGAAACGTGATTTGCCCCTGCACCGTGACCGACTGAAAATCCGCCGTTACCTGCTCGAAAATAAAGCTTTGGTCTTTGCTGGCGAGGGGAACGGCGACCAGCGACGTCGTGGGTGCATAGTAGAAGAACGACAAGCCGGCGCCCTCGCGCACCGCTTTGCCGCCTTTGAACTGCACTAGATAGGTCGTCGGCTGGGACTTGATAAAGCGAATGCCAAACATTATGGTTCCTTTCGTGACTGGCTGAATTATCCTAGAAAAAGCAGTTGTCCACGAAAGACACGAAAAGCACGAAAATAATCAAAGGTATGCTTGCCTTTGGACTTTCAGCCGATGGGTGAATGAGTTTCTAGTACAAGCTATTGCTTTTGTTCGTGTCTTTCGTGGACCCTCGATCAACTCGCGCGTCAGCGTCCGGCTATCGATCGCTACCGCCACTTTGGGCGGCTCGAAATCCAAAGGCATCGCCCACGAAGCCGCCATGACGTTGCGCCGTTCGCCATGCGCGCTGGTGACCAAGGTCGTCGGACCGTGATTGAGCAGGATATAGGCTTTAGCTAATGGGACGGCGATGGGGGAGAAGGACATGAGGATAGCTTGGGGATAGTTAGGGAGGGTTGCGGAATGTTTATTCGATGGATTTTATGCCAAGGATTTCCTGGATGAGCGCATGCGAGGCGGAATTTCGTTTGCGATGAAAGTCGGCGCTGGCGAGACGGGTCGGCGGCGGTTACGTAGCGGGCCGTATTCGGCGGAAATCGGACTCGGGCTGGAAACGCTATTGGTCTACCGGCATATCGACGCCTCGATGTAGATCGATTACAGCTTGCCTCCTGCGGACAAACCGTCCGAATTGGGATGAGTCGGCGTCGGCAATGTTGTGATGGTGTCGAAGCAAGCCGACTCTGTGCCGGTAAAGGCAGCAATGAGTTTTTGCCGAAAGCTGGGAACGGTTTCGAATGCAGCGAGCCAGATGCTGAAAAATCCGCTCGTCTTCGCCAAGTCCGCGATGGCGTCGGCCAGGTCGGCGCTGGGATTCTTCGCCAACTTGCCTGCATAACGGTCGGCTAACAGCCAGGCGTCCAGTCGTTGGTTGCGCCGGTCCAATGCCACCAGATTTCCCTGCTGGTCGAACGTTTTTCGAACCTTCCTGTTCAATTTGAGCATATCCAGCGTCTTGGCTGCGGCGGCATTCTGCGTCGGGGTTATTGTGGGTGCAATATCGATGACCCCATCCTTTCGATAGACAAAGGCGGCAGCGGTGTTGTCCCTGTCCGGGATCAGCCATTCGGCCAATGCGGGGTCTTTCGTCGATTTGCTGGCATTGCAGTTCTTGCAGCTCAGCAGAAAGTTGGACCATCGGCATTCCAGCGGTTTGTGAGCGGGAATGCTTTTGGGCTGGATATGCTCCACCTCCGCGCCATGCTGCAAGGGACGTTCGCAATATGAGCAATATAGACCGAGGCGTGCAGCCAAGCCTGCAAGCGCCTTGCCATAGGCTTGTCCGTCGGTATAGAGATAGGGAGGCCCCTTGCGCACCGGTCGCATTTTATTTCCCCAGCTTATCGATACGTTCCGCTTCCAATATGGCCTGGAATGCCGGATTGTCGGCAAATGGGGCAATGCGTTCAGCCAGTTGCCGTTTGTACTCCGCCAGTCTATCGGCGGGCGAATTTGCCGCTTCGTCCAATTCCGCCAAATATCCTCTGGCCGCCTCCAGCATGGCCATGTAGCGCGGGCTGGCTTCGGCGGCGACGCCCATGATGCCGCTGGCTATCGTCTCTATGCCCAGGTTATTCAGCGTATCGGTCGTTTGTATTTCTTCGGCATCATCATGTTCGGCTGGAGCGGAGATGTCGGCCCCTAGAACAAGCAGTTCGTCGCCGCAGCGTAGCGACTGAATTAGGAATGGGGAGTGTGTTGTGCATATGAATTGCAGTTTTGGGAAGGTGCGGCGCAGGTCTTCGACGATGCGTCGCTGCCACTTGGGATGCAGGTGCAAATCCAGTTCGTCGATCATCGCAATGCCTGGCGTGAATTCCAGCGCCTTTTCGGCCAATTGAGGATTCAGCATGGCGGCCTTGATGGCGAGATCGGCGGCAATGGCGACGACGTTGCGATAGCCATCGCTCAGTTCGGGAAAAGTCCGGCGTTGGCCGTTGCGGTAGTTCAAGACGATGGTCTTCAGCTTGACGCTGTACCTGGCGGATTCGATCTCGGGCAGTAGGGATTCGATCGCTTGATATACCAATCGCAATGCGGGCGAGCGTTCTTCTTCGTCCAGTTCGTTGCGGCGCTCGACGGCCATCCAGCGAATGAGGTCGTCGGGGTTACAGCGTTTGTCGACGCTCATTCGGTAGCCATAGAACGGCTCGGAAAGACGATCCTGTTCGAGTAGCGCCTTTTCGAGGTCGTCTGCATCCTCGGCAAGTTCTTCCGGATGTTTTCCCTTGTGCCGGCTCAGTGCATTGCCTTGTGTATCGCGCACCGACTCCCATAGCCTGCCGGCGCCGAAGTAGCGAATAATCGGCAGTATGCGCGGCTTTTGTTCCAATACGGCGGCGG
>DATETD010000168.1:0-7258 GCA_035283885.1 Rhodocyclaceae bacterium | reverse complement strand
GTGCGCCTGCGGCATCGAAGGCCGCCAATTCGCTTTCGATTTGCGAGAGGCAGGCATCGAATTCTTCGGTGGTGCGCAGATTCAGCGCCGGCAGCGTGCCGATCACGCCGTTTTTGCAGCTTTCGATCGCGAGGCGCGCATCGGAGACCAAAAACATCGGCGCGACGATCAGCGGCAGGCTTAAGCCGTGTTGCAGTTCGGTGGGTATGGTCATGATGTTCAGTTAGTTCGTCGGATTCGGTTCCAGTTCGACCAGAATCGCTCCGGCCTCGACTTGTTCGCCGACATGCACGCGCACGGCGGCGACCTTGCCGGCGGCGGCGCTTTTTACGCGCATTTCCATCTTCATCGCTTCGATCACCGCCAAGGTCTGACCTGCGGCAACGGCGTCGCCCGGTGCGACGTCGATACGCGCCACGGCGCCCGCAACGGCGGCGCGCGCGAAGCGCGAATCGTCGGCGCGCAGGCCTTGCGGCAACGGCGAAACTTCGGCGAAGCTCCATACCGCCGCCGCGCGCGCCAGCATCAGCCGCTCGCCGTCGCGTCGGCAAAAGGCCTTACGCGTCAGACCGCGACTGCGGTAGCGCACGCGCCCGTCGGCATTGTCCAGGATATGTAGATCGATAGCCGTCCCGCCGGAGCCGACTTTCAAGGCTGCGCCATCGAAGTCTATACGCATAACGCAAACTTCGTCGCCGCACGACAAAGTCAGGTCGAATCCGGCCACACTGCGCGCGCGCCAGCCCGGTGCGCCGACCAGCAGCGCCGCCGCGAGTGCCCAATCTTCGGCGTCCGGCGCAGGCCGCTGCATAATCGGCGTCGCGTCCGCCGACCATTCGTCGAGCAAGGTGGTGTGCATTTGTCCGGCGGCGAAGCTCGGATGGTTCAACAAGTCGCGCAGAAAGCGCGCGTTATGGCGCACGCCGAAGACGGGCGCATCTTCCAACGCCAATGTCAAACGGCGGCGCGCGTCGTTGCGGTCGCGGCCATGGGCGATGAATTTCGCCAGCATCGGGTCGTAAAACGGCGTCACCGCTGCGCCTTCGGCGATGCCCGCATCGATGCGCACGCCGGGCTGCAAGGCCGCTTGCGGGCGGAAATAGTCGATCCGCCCGGTCTGCGGCGTGAAATTATCATAGGGATCTTCGGCGTAGAGTCGAACCTCGATCGCATGGCCGTCGAAGCGGATCTGTTCTTGCGTCAGCGGTAAGACTTCGCCCGCCGCGACGCGCAACTGCCATTCGACCAAATCGACGCCGGTAATCATTTCGGTCACCGGATGCTCGACCTGTAGCCGCGTATTCATCTCAAGAAAATAATGCTTGCCAAATCGATCGACAATGAATTCGACCGTGCCCGCGCCGCGATAGCCGACCGCGAGCGCCGCCGCGACCGCATCGCGGCCCATTTGCGCGCGCATCGCCGCATCGACGCTAGGCGACGGCGCTTCTTCGATCACTTTTTGCCGCCGCCGCTGCGCGCTGCAATCGCGTTCGCCCAGATGCACGGCATTGCCGTGCGCATCGGCGAACACCTGGATTTCGATATGCCGTCCTTGTTCGATCAGCCGTTCGAGCATCAAGGTGGCGTCGCCGAAGGCCGACTGCGCTTCGCGCCGCGCCGAGGCCAGCGCTTCGGGCAGTTCGGCGGCATTCATCGCACGCCGTATGCCGCGCCCGCCGCCGCCCGCCACCGCCTTGACCAGCAAGGGAAAGCCGAGTTCGGCGGCAGCCGCGATCAAACGTGCGTCGCTTTGCTCGGCCTCCAGATAGCCGGGAATCGTCGGCACCCCCGCCGCGATCATGCGGCGTTTGGCGGCGGCCTTGTCGGCCATCGCGCTGATCGCGGCGGGCGGCGGGCCGATAAACACCAGTCCGGCGTCGATACAAGCGGCGGCGAAGGCGGCGTTTTCGCTTAAGAAACCGTAGCCCGGATGCAGCGCCTGCGCGCCGCTACGTTCGGCGGCCGCGAGCACCGCCGCGACATTGAGATAGGAGTCGGTCGCCGTCAGCCCACCGAGCGCGACGGCTTCGTCGGCCAGATGCACATGCGGCGCATCGGCGTCGGCGTCGGAATACACCGCAACGCTGCGATAACCCAAAGCGCGCGCGCTACGCATCACGCGACAAGCGATTTCGCCGCGATTGGCGATCAGGATTTTGGAAAATGGATTCATTTAAAGACCTTTTTTGTCCACGAAAAGCACGAAAGGCACGAAAAAGAATCGAAAAAAGCGGCGCGACCATGCGACGGTATCGACGAGAAGTCCACGCATCCTTCGTGACTTTTCGTGTATTTCGTGTATTTCGTGTCTTTCGTGGACATCGACTTTTCCGGATTCAATTTATTTCGGCGCCCAAGCCGGTTTGCGTTTTTGCATAAACGAGGCGAGGCCTTCGGTCGCTTCCTTGCTCTTGGCGGCCTGCGAATAGACCACGGCGGCTTCGTGGATCAAGGCGCTGGGGTCGCGCAATCGCGCGCGCGCGATCAGTTTTTTGGTCGCCGCCAAAGCGCCCGGCGCGCAGCCGAGGATTTCGCCGATCACGCGCTGCACGCCGCGATCCAAGGCGTCGCCATTGTCGAAACATTCATGCACCAAGCCGATTTGCAGCGCTTGCCGCGCGTCGAGCGAGCCGCCGGTGACCGCGAGACGCCGCGCTTGCGAATAGCCCAGACGTTCGACCAAATACGGGGCGATCTGCGCCGGCACCAAGCCGAGCGAGGTTTCGGGCAGACGGAAGACCGCATTCGACGACGCCAACGCCACATCCGATGCGCAGACGAGGCCATAGCCGCCGCCCATGACGAAGCCTTCGGCCACCGCCACCACCGCCAAGGGCGACTCGGAAAAGCTCAGACACATCTCGCCGAACCGTCGGCTCAAGGCAGCGAACGCATCGTCCGCGCCGCCCGACAGCGCCTTACCGCGCGCGGCGGCCATGTCTTTGAGATCGGCGCCGGCGCAAAAATGCCCACCCGCGCCGCGCAACACCACGATGCGGCTCGCGCCGTCCTCTTCCGCCGCCTTCAAGGCGGTCAGCATCTCGTCGACCATCGCCAAGGACATCGCATTGCGCGATTGCGGGCGATTCAAGGTGATCGTCGCGACGCCGCCGGCACTCTCCGTCAGTATAAAATCATATTCAGCCATATTAGGTTCCTCTCGGTAAAGTACCTTGATATTTGGCGATGATCCCCAGCATCACTTCGTCCGCACCGCCGCCGATCGAAATCAAGCGTCCATCGCGGAACGCGCGCGCCACATGGTTTTCGAGCGTGTAGCCCATGCCACCCCAATACTGCATGCAGGCGTCGCTGGCTTCGCGGATCAGCCGACCGCATTTGAGCTTGGCCATCGACGCCAGTTGCGTCACGTCCTCGCCATCGACATAGGCTTCGACCGCGCGATACACCAGCGCGCGCAAGGCCTCGTTCTCGGTGCGCAGTTCGGCCAGGCGGAAATGCACCACTTGGTTATCGAGGATAGACTTGCCGAAGGCCTGACGCTGACGCGTGTATTCGATGGTTTCGTCGATCATGTTATCGATCATCTTCAAGGTGCTCGCCGCGCCCCAAAGCCGCTCTTCCTGGAATTGCATCATCTGATAGCTGAAGCCCATCCCCATCTGACCGATCGTGTTGCGCACCGGCACGCGCACCTCGTCGAAGAACAGTTGCGCGGTGTCGGATGAGTCCATGCCGATTTTACGAATCTTGCGACGCTCGATGCCTTTGGCGTCCATCGGCACGACGATCATCGATTTGTTCTTATGCGGTGCGCCTTCGGAGGTATTGGCCAGCAAGCAGCACCAGTCGGCTTTCATCGCATTGGTGATCCACATCTTGCTACCGCTGATGACGAAATCGTCGCCGTCGCGCCGCGCGGTGGTTTTGAGCGCCGCGACGTCCGAGCCGCCGCCGGGTTCGCTGACGCCCAAGCAGCCGACCACATCGCCCGCAATCGACGGCGCGAGAAAATTCCGTTTAAGTTCGTCCGAACCGAAACGCGCCAGGGCCGGGGTGCACATATCGGTCTGCACGCCGATCGCCATCGGCACGCCGCCGCAATGCGTGGCGCCCAAGGCTTCGGCCATCACCATGGAATAAGAAAAATCCAAACCCGAACCGCCGTATTCCGCGGGATACTTCAAGCCGAGCAAACCCAAATTGCCGAGTTTCTTGAACAATTCATGCGAAGGAAATTCCTCGGCGGCCTCCCAGGCATCGACGTAAGGATTGATTTCCTCGCGCACGAAACGAGCGACGGTATCGGCCAGTTGGCGGTGTTCGGGACTGAATTTCATAGCTAACTCCTCGATAAAAACTTAAAAACTCTTTCGTCCACGAAAATCACGAAAGACACGAACAAAAAACAACAGCTTGCAATAAAAACCCATTCATCCATCGGGCGAGAAGCAAACGACTGACATGTCTTCGATTTTTTTTCGTGCTTTTCGTGTATTTCGTGGACAACTGCCTTTTACAAACGCGCCACGCCGAATGCGTTCGGCTGCAAGTCGCGCGTCTCCGCCGCAGCGGTAATATCCAGACATAGCTTGAGAATACGGCGCGTATCGCGCGGGTCGACGATGCCGTCGTCCCACATACGCGCGGTGCCGAACAGCGCGGTGGATTCCTTTTCGAGCCGCGTGCGCAAGCCTTCGCTCATCGCCGCCAGCGCCGCATCGCCGACTGGGCGTCCGGCGCGTTCGAGTTTGGCGCGGCTGACGATTTCCATCACTTTCGCCGCCTGCGCCGCCCCCATCACCGCGGTGCGCGCCGAGGGCCAGGCAAAGATGAAGCGCGGATCGAAACCGCGCCCGCACATGCCGTAATTGCCCGCGCCATACGAGCCGCCGAGCACGATGGTCAGCTTAGGCACGCGCGCATTCGCCACCGCCTGGATCATCTTCGAACCGTGTTTGATCGCGCCGGCGCGCTCCGCCACCGAGCCGACCATATAGCCGGTGGTATTTTGCAAGAAAATCAATGGGGTACGACTCTGGTCGCATAGCTGGATAAACTGCGCCGCCTTGACCGAACCTTGCGGCTGAATCGGCCCGTTATTGCCGATAATGCCGACGATATGCCCGCCGAGCCGCGCATGGCCGCAGACCGTATCGGTGGCGTACACCGCTTTGAATTCGAGAAAATCCGAGGCGTCGACCAGACGCGCGATCACTTCGCGCACATCGTAAGGCTCGCGCTCGTCGGCGGGCACGACGCCGGGCAATTCATCGGGGCTGAAGCGCGGTTCGGCAAAAGTCGGCGCTGACGAGACGGATGCGGATGCGGATAAACACACATCCCATTTCAGCTTATCCAACACATCGCGCGCCGTGAGTATTGCATGCGCATCGTTTTCGCACAGATATTCGCCCAAGCCCGTGACGGAGGCATGAGTCTCCGCGCCGCCCAACGCCTCTTCGTCGGTGTCCTCGCCGATCGCCGCTTTGACTAGGGGGGGGCCGGCCAGATAGATGCTCGAACGCCCGCGCACCAAGATGACATAATCCGACAAGCCCGGTTGATACGCGCCGCCGGCGGTCGATGCGCCATGCACCACGGTGATTTGCGGTATCCCTGCCGCCGACAATCGCGCTTGATTGGCGAAAGTGCGTCCGCCTTCGATAAAAATCTCGGCCTGATACAACAGATTCGCGCCGCCGCTTTCGACCAGATAAATCAACGGCAAACGATTGTCGCGCGCAATCTCCTGCGCGCGCAGGGTTTTTTTCAGCCCCATCGGCGGCACCGTACCGCCCTTGATCGCACTGTCGCTGGCGACGATCATGCAGCGCTTGCCCGCCACGCAACCGATGCCGACCACCGAGCCGCCACCCAGCACCGCATCGTCGCCATTGTCGTCGTGCATGCCGAGACCGGCCAAGGTCGCCAACTCGAGAAAATCGCTCTCGCGATCCAACAGCCGCGCCACGCGCTCGCGCGGCAATAATTGCCCGCGCTGGGCGAACTTATCGCGTTTGGACGCGGACTCCGCGCGCACCTTGCGCTCCAGATCGCGCACTTCGGCGAGGCGCTCGTCCATAGATTTAACGTTCTCGGCAAACGCCGCGCCGCGCACATCGAGCTGAGTAGTCAGTTGAGGCATATCGTTCTCCTTGGGGCCGCATAATAGTTGAAGCTTCCGTATACGTCAACATAGTTTCGTATTGGGCTGGCGTAACCGGTCTCGCGGCACAGCGCGTCTTGAATCTAAAATCCGTAGACGACACAGACGTTCGCAGATTTTTCAAAGCAAAATCAATGAAGTGCTGCATTCTTTCCTTTCGCCCGACGAGCGCTCGAATCGATCGGACATCCTGTCGATATCTGCGCGAATCGGCGACATCTGCGGATAAAAAGAGGAATTTAGGTTGAAGGCCGGACGCCAAGCCAGTAAGATGCGGCGGCCCATCGACCACACTCCGTTGATTATCCCGTGACACAAGATAGCGCAGCCGCAACCCACACAGCACCCGACGCCACGCTTGACGCAACTTCAAGCGCCGCAAACTTCGTCGCCACGCATCGCGACGAAAGCAGTACCGAATTGTTCGGCATTACCGAACTGGCGCGCGACTTCGACGTTTCGCCGCGCGCGATTCGTTTTTATGAGGACAAAGGCTTATTGTCGCCGCGCCGCATCAACGGCGGTCGCGCCTACACGCGCCGCGACCGTGCGCGCTTGGCTTTGATACTGCGCGGCAAAGCCATCGGCTTCGCCTTGTCCGAGATTCAGCACTACCTCGAACTTTACGGCGATTGCGGCGAGGGCCGCAGCCAGCAACTGCGCTTCGTGATGGAAAAAACCGATGCCGCCATCGCCGAACTCGAAGCCCGCCGCGCCCATATCGAAACCACGCTGGCGGAACTGCGGCTGATCAACGACGGGGTTAAAAAGGAATTGGCGGCAAAGTAAGCGACGGCGAGGGAACGAAGCGCCTCAGCAAATCGCCAACATAAAGAGTATTCCGCCGATGCCTACCGCCAGCAACATCAAGGTCGATAGAATCATGTCGCGCGGATTGCGCGGCAAACCGCGTTGCGCGCGTATCATCATACTGAACACATTTCCCAAGGTGATAGCGGCGAGAAAGATCGTCAGTAGCACATCGATGATGATAATCACGCCGGCCACATTCTCCAACGGTCGGCAAAATCGCATCCCTAAGCTGGTGAGTATGTCCGAAACATGATCGTTGGGCGGACTGAACCCCAGACTCACCACGCCCCATACACACAGCATCACAACGCA
>DATETD010000167.1:0-5381 GCA_035283885.1 Rhodocyclaceae bacterium | reverse complement strand
CATAAGTAGAGCAGCGAAATATTTCTTCATAATGAATCTCCCGTGAGGATTAAAGTGCGATTTCGCCGGTTTAGCCGGTGCGGATACGGATAACCTGTTCAATGCTGAAGACGAAAATCTTGCCATCGCCGATTTTTCCGGTGCTGGCGGATTTTTCGATCGCTTCGATCACCGAGTCGACCTGATCGTCGCGAATGGCGGCTTCTATCTTGACTTTCGGCAAGAAATCGACCACATACTCCGCGCCGCGATACAGCTCGGTATGTCCTTTTTGTCGACCGAATCCTTTGACTTCGGTCACGGTGATGCCCTGCACGCCGACGGCGGCCAGAGCTTCCCGCACTTCGTCGAGCTTGAACGGCTTGATGATGGCGGTTACGAGTTTCATGATGATTTCCTTCTTTGATTGGGAAAGTTAAGTCACTCTTCGATGGCCGGGGGCGATCAGAATGTTTTCAGGAAAGACAGCACAAGCTGCCCTTTGGCGACGTCTCTAAAGTTGGCTGAAGGGCCGGTAACAGGCACGGAATTTGTTCCCCAGCAGTAAACCGAGACGTTTCCGCTAGTGGGGAGGGGGTTGCTACAATTGCCTTTTGCATCAGTGTCCGAATAGGCTAAACCTACGGTGCCGAAGCCGACATCTTTGGTTATGCCGATTTTCCAATCGCTGTAGTTGGCGTCCTCATAAGTAGGGACGCCGGGGATAGTGACGGAACGTTTAACTTTTTGGTGACCAATGTGGCCGGTAAGACCCCATCCGTCGCCTAAATCATATGCTGCATTGAGTTCGAGATAGCCCGATCCACGAGTATCTTCATTTAAGCCGGTGCCGCCATACCAGCCGATGAAGTTTTTGGATATTGCATGAGAGTATTTGACGGTAAGCCACTTATAGCCGATGGCCCCATAAATCTCCGTGGTGTTCGGGTTGGCAAGATACGTCGGGATAGCGGAACCTTTGCCGGGATAGTTATAACTGATAACGCCTATATCGTAATTCCAGTCGCCGCCGGCAAAGCTGCTCTTGTAGCCGCCATAGAGATCGATTTCGGTGCTGCCCTTACCTACCCAATCTTTAACCCAAGTGATTGTCGATCCCCATGCGCCAAGATAAATACCGCTTTGATGCGAGTAATCCACGCCGCCTTGCAGCGCCGCCTTGCCGTGAGTCTGGCTAACGCCACGGAAGAGATAGTCGGAAACACCCCCGACATTGGCGGTAAACGTATGGGGACTAGCGGGAGCGTCTGCCGCCATGGCGATAGAGGACAGCGAGAAGAGGCTGACGAGAGTGGTTGCGAGAGCCGTTTTTTTCATGTGAGTTTCCTTTCAAGTAAGAGCCGATAATCAACTAGCAGGGACTGTGCCAGCTAATATATCGTTAAAAAACAATAAGAAATCGATAATGTATCGAACAGGTGACTGGCGATGGTGCATAGTAAGCACCGAATCCGGGCGTTAAGGCACCATTGAGGTGCGTAAATATCTTTCTATTCGTCGCGCCTAGCCTGTACTGCAAAGCCGGAAACCTTGTTACGCTATCGGCTGTTGACTTCGGCAAGCGATGAAAGGATAGAGTGTGGAGATTTATAAAGCGGATGTCGCGATCGTGGGCGCAGGCGGAGCAGGTTTGCGCGCCGCGATCGCGGTGGCGGAAATGGATCCGACGCTGAAGGTAGCGTTGATTTCCAAGGTGTACCCGATGCGCAGTCATACCGTGGCGGCAGAGGGCGGTTCGGCTGGCGTGGCGCAGGCGCACGACAGTTTGGAGTATCACTTCAACGACACGGTCGGTGGCGGCGACTGGTTGTGCGAGCAAGACGTGGTGGAGTATTTCGTTAGCCAATGTCCGCAGGAAATGGTGCAGATGGAGCATTGGGGCTGCCCGTGGAGTCGCAAGGACGACGGGCACGTCAATGTGCGCGCGTTCGGCGGCATGAAAATCGAGCGCACTTGGTTCGCGGCGGACAAGACCGGCTTCCATATGCTGCATACCTTGTTCCAGACATCGATCAAATACCCGTCGATCAAACGCTTCGACGAACATTTTTGCGTCGATCTGGTGGTGGACGATGGGCGAGTGCAAGGCGTGGTGGCGCTCGAAACGGCGTCGGGGAAGTTCAGCTTGATTCAAGCCAATGCAGTGATTATCGCTACGGGCGGCGCCGGACGGGTGTTTCGCGAGAATACCAACGGCGGCATCGTTACCGGCGATGGAATGGCGATGGCGTATCGGCATGGCGTGCCTTTGCGCGACATGGAGTTCGTGCAGTATCACCCGACCTGCATGCCGGGCACCGGTTTGCTCTTCACCGAGGCGTGTCGCGGCGAAGGCGGTTTCTTGCTGAATAAGGACGGCTATCGCTATTTGCAAGATTACGGACTAGGTCCGGCGGAAGAGAAGCCGCGCAACAAATTCATGGAATTGGGGCCGCGCGATCGCCTGAGCCAAGCGTTCTGGTACGAGCAGCAAAAGGGGCGCACGATCGAAGGGCCATTAGGCTCGGTAGTGCATCTCGATCTGCGCCATCTGGGCGAGAAGAAGTTGCGCGAACGGCTGCCGCAGATTTATGAATTGGCCGAAGAATTCTTGGGCGTCGATCCGGCGCATGCGCCGATCCCGGTGCGTCCCGCGGTGCATTACACCATGGGCGGGATTATGGTGGATGGCCGGTGCGCCGCGCCTTTGCCCGGTTTGTATGCGGCGGGCGAATGCTCCAGCGTCGGGATTCACGGCGCCAATCGCCTGGGATCGAATTCCTTGTCGGAGCTCTGCGTGTTCGGCAAGGTGGCGGGCGAAGAGGCGGCGAAGTATTCCAAGTCGGCGAAGGCGAGTGCTACCGATCTGTTGCTGAAGCAAGCGGCGGCGGTGGAAATGCAGGCCTTGGAATTACGTGCGCGCACCGACGGCACCGAGCGCATCGCCACCTTGCGCAAAGAAATGGCCGAAACCATGGAAAGCGGTTGCGGTATTTATCGCTTAGAGAGCTCGATGCAAGTCACCTGCGACAAGATCGCCGAGTTGCGTCAGCGCTTCAAGAAGGTCAAGGTCGAGGATAAGTCCAGCGTGTGGAATACCGAATGGCTGCTGGCGATCGAACTGGGGTATCAGTTGGATGTAGCGCAGGCGATGGCGCATTCGGCGATCAATCGTCGCGAATCGCGCGGCGCGCATCAGCGTCTGGATGGCTACGAGCAACGCGACGACGCCAACTTCCTCAAACACTCGCAGGCGCATTTCAATGGCGACGATGCGCCACGCATCGATTTGGGCGACGTGAAAATCACCAAATCGCAACCCGGAGTGCGCGCCTACGGCGCCGCGGGCGAGCAAGCCGATAAAGAACGGAAAGCCGAACAGGAAAGGAAAACCCAACATGGCTGAGCAGTCGGGAAAAGTTATCGAAATGGAAATCTTGCGCTATCGTCCGGAACAGGACGAAGCGCCTTTCGTACAAACCTACAAAGTGCCGTTTACCGACGATATGTCGGTGCTGCAGGGCTTGCATTACATCAAAGATCATCTGGATGGCACCCTGAGCTTTCGCTGGTCGTGCCGCATGGCGATCTGCGGTAGTTGCGGCATGATGATCGACGGCAAGCCTGCGCTGTCGTGCAAAACTTTCCTACGGAATTTTTATCCAGGTAAGGTGCGCGTCGAAGCTCTAGCGCATTTTCCGATCGAGCGCGACTTGGTTATTGTCATGGACGATTTCATTACCAAGCTCGAAAGCATCAAGCCCTACATCATCCCGAAAGAGCCGCGCACGCTGGCCGAAGGCGAGTACCTGCAAACGCCGGCCGAGCGCGATATCTACGAGCAGTTCAGCTCGTGCATCAATTGCATGCTGTGCTACGCCGCGTGTCCGCAATACGGCTTGAACCCCAAGTTCGTCGGCCCCGGCATCATGGCCTTGCTGCATCGCTACAACGTCGATACGCGCGACGGCGGTTTGGAGCAACGCATGGGACTGGTGCATTCCGAGGACGGCGCCTTCAACTGTACGGCGGTGGGGTATTGTTCCGAAGTGTGTCCCAAGCATGTCGATCCGGCGAATGCGGTCAACCAGAACAAGACCAATAGCGCCAAGGATTATTTCTTACGATTCGTCAAACCGGCAGGAGGTGTTAAATGAATAAACCCTTAGCGTCGCCGCAGCCCGGCAAGCGGCGTCCGTATGTACGCTCCATGGATGGGTGGTGGCGTAAAAATCCCTTCTTCATCGAGTATATGATTCACGAAGGCACGGCGCTGTTTGTCGCAGCTTACGCGTTTGTGCTGTTGTTCGGCGTGGTGCGCCTATCTCAGGGCGAGGCGGCCTGGAATGGCTGGCTCGACGCGCTGAAAAGCCCGGCGTCGATCGCCTGTCATGCGGCGATACTGCTGGCGATGACTTATCACACATGGACCTGGTTCAAGATTATGCCGAAAACCTTGCCGCCGATCATGGTCGGCGGCGAGCGTTTGTCGCCGAGTGCGATCACCGGCGGCGGCTTGGCGGCGGCTTTGGCGGCGACGGCGACGGTATGGGGTTTGGTTTTACTCTTGGGAGGCGCGCAATGAGCGAGCAGTTGAAACGATCGAATGCACCGATTTTCTGGGGACTGTTCGGTGCAGGGGGGATGTTATCGGCGTTGATCGGCCCAGCGTTGGTCGTGGTCACGGGGATCGCCGTGCCTCTGGGGCTGGTGTTTTCGCCGCAGACGATGAGCTACCAAAACGCGCTCGCGTTTGCGCAGAACTGGCTGGGTAAGGGCTTCCTATTTGCGGTGGTGATGCTGTTTTTGTGGCATGCCGCGCATCGCATCTTCCATAGCGTGCACGATCTGGGGATACATGCGGGGATTTTGGCGAAACTGCTGTGCTACGGCTCGGCGATGTTGGGAACGGTAGCGGCAGCGTATTGTTTACTGGCGATAGGGTTCTGAGTCGGGCTAAGGAATGCGGCAAAACCCTGTATTGAGTCGCTGCCGAGAGCCGGCGTTTTGTCGGCTCTCTTCGCAAATGCATCTCAAGAAATCGCCTTAAGCCCTCACCTCGCCGTCGCCGAGCACGATCCATTTCTGCGAGGTCAGGCCTTCGAGTCCGACCGGGCCGCGCGCGTGGAATTTGTCGGTGGAAATGCCGATTTCCGCGCCGAGGCCGTACTCGAAGCCGTCGGCAAAGCGCGTCGACGCGTTGACCATCACGCTGGCCGAATCGACTTCGCGCAGGAAGCGCATCGCATGGCTGTAGTTTTCGGTGACGATGGCTTCGGTATGCTGCGACGAGTAGCGGTTGATATGCTGGATCGCTTCATCCACATCGGCGACGATCTTGCAGGAGATGATGGGTGCTAAGTATTCGGCGGCGTAGTCGGCCTCGGTCGCGGGCGTGGCTT
>DATETD010000166.1:0-3689 GCA_035283885.1 Rhodocyclaceae bacterium | reverse complement strand
TGGAAGCCAAGATACCAGGAACATCTGACGCCTCCAGCACCGCCGCGCCCGCGCCGTCGCCGAACAGCACGCAGGTGCTGCGATCTTGCCAATCGAGCAGGCGCGAGAACACTTCCGCCCCCACCACCAAGACGCAGCGATGCGATCCCGAAGCGATAAATTTCTCCGCGACCGTCAGCGCATAGACGAAACCGCTGCAAACCGCTTGCAGATCGAACGCCGGCACGCCATGGGTCAGTCCCAATTTATTCGATAGGATGGTCGCAGTGCTCGGAAAGACCATATCCGGAGTCGAGGTCGCGACGATCAACAAATCGATCTCGTCGGCGCGCCGCCCTGCCGCCGCCAAAGCGCGCATCGAGGCTTCGTAGGCCAGGCGACTGCTGCCCTCCTCGATCGAGGAAAAATGACGCTGGCGAATTCCGGTGCGCTCGACGATCCATTCGTCGGACGAATCGATGCCATGGGTCGCGATCAGTTCGGCGTTGCCGATCGGTTCGCCCGGCAGATAGCTCCCCGTGCCTGTAATCCGTGCATGAATCATCGAGCAACCTCTCTACGCGACATTGGCAAAAGTCGGCGCTGGCGAGATGGGTAAAGGCGCGGATAAAGACGCAGCGACAGACGACGACGCCTGAGCCGCCGCCATACGTTCGGCAATCATTTCCGGCAAACGCTGGCGCGCCGCATCGGCCGCTCGCCGCATGGCGTAGAAAAACGCCAGTTGATCCGCCGACCCATGACTCTTGACCACGATGCCGCGTAAGCCGAGCAGACTGGCGCCGTTATACAGCCGCGGGTCGAAGCGATGACGAAACGATTTCAACACCGGCATCGCCACCAAAGCCGCCATCTTGGTGAATGCGTTTTTAAGAAACGCCTCCTTGAGCACGTTGCCGATCATCTGCGCCAAGCCCTCGACGGCCTTGAGCGTGACATTGCCGACGAAGCCGTCGCATACCACGACATCGGCCGTGCCCTTGAAGATATCGTTGCCTTCGACATTGCCGACGAAATTGAGATCGCTATCGCGCAGCAGTTCGCCCGCGCGTTTGACCACCTCGTTGCCCTTGATCTCTTCCGCGCCGATATTCAACAGACCGACCATCGGACGCTCCTTATGCTCCAGCGCGGACACCAGCAAGGATCCCATGATGCCGAATTGCAACAGGTGTTCGGGGCCGCAATCGACGTTCGCGCCGAGATCGAGCACATACACGCCGCCGCGCTGCGAAGGCAAAATCGAACAGATCGCCGGACGATCGATACCGGGCAAGGTTTTCAGCACGAAACGCGACACCGCCATCAAAGCGCCGGTATTGCCTGCCGAAACGGCGGCGTCGGCCTCGCCGCTTTTGACCAGATCGATAGACACGCGCATCGACGAATCTTTCTTGCCGCGCAAGGCGCTGGCCACCGCCTCGTCCATCCCCACCACTTCCGAGGCATGCTGGATTCTGAGACGCCGACCGAATTCACCGGCCACGGGATCGACCAACGGGCGCAAGGCCTCCTCGCGCCCCACGACAATGGCGACGCAATCGGCATCTTGACGTAAAAACTTGAAAACTGCAGGCAGCGTGACCGAAGGGCCGTGGTCACCGCCCATGCAATCCACCGCAAGGGTGATCGACATCGTAGTCAGATTTTTCCTGAAATATTATCGGAACCTCAATCGCACCCACCGCCACATCGATCGAACCGACCAATCGAACCGACGAACGGTTCAGCCGGTCGCAACGCTTGCCGACGCACCCATAAACTATCGAGGGTATGGTTTCAAGGCGTGGTTTCAAGGCGTAGTTTCAAGGCGCGATTTTAAAGCGCCGTATGCGACGCCTTGTGCGAAAAAGGCAGATTAAAGTCGCTCAGTTACGGCCTGTCGCACGCTGGAAAGCGGGTAAGCCTCCAACGCAACACGCCGCACTCCTAGCGCGAAAATAATCGAATCACTCGCCCTTGACTTTGATAACTTTCTTGCCACGATAGACGCCGTTAGGCGAAATATGGTGACGCAGATGAACTTCCCCCGTCGTCGCCTCGACCGCCAACGGCGGGCTGGTCAAAAAGTCATGCGCACGATGCATACCACGCTTGGAAGGGGACTTCTTATTCTGCTGCACAGCCATTTGTATTACTCCTAAAATTAACTTCTAACAAATATGCATACTTACTTGCGCATATATACGCATATTATACGCCAACAACGACACTGCAAAAACTCAGTGCATCTTCAAACCCGCCAGCGCCGCAAACGGCGACAACGACTCGTTCGTCGCCGCAGACTGCGGCAATTTGCATATCTCGTGACGCGCCGCGATCGGCAACGACAATAAAATCTCGTCTTCGGCCAGCGACAGCACATCCAATTCTTTTTCGGCGGCGATCGCATCCGCGCCGTCGTCTTCCAAATCCTCGTCCGGCCATTCCGTCCCTGGCGGCACCAACTGTAAATGCGCCTCGACCGCGACGGGAACAGCCACCGCATTCAAGCAACGCTGACAGCACAATTGCAATTCGCCCGATAATTCCAGATGCAGCCAGTGCTTACCTTCGTCGTCGCGCTCGCCCGACAAATTCAATTGCAGCCAGCCCTCGGTCTCCATCAGCATATCGCCCAAGCGCGGCAAGCTCGTCAGCGCGACGCGACCGTCGAGGCGGCCCGCCGAACGGGCGAAATCCAGACTATCGATAGACTTCCCAACAGGAATCTCAGGCGATTGCATGTAGTATTTTCGAACAAGGACGAACAAGGACGAACACGCGCGAACAGCACTACGGGGGTGGCGACCGATTTCAAAATGGGCTGCTTTATCGATGTTTTTCGACGTTTTTCCTAACGTCGCTCCCCGCCACGCAACAAGGCCGCGAATGCTATCATGACAAGCTAGGTTTTTTCAAGTGAACGACATGACTCGAACGATAATTTTGGCGTCGACTTCGCCTTATCGCCGCGAATTGCTGACTCGACTGCAACTCCAATTCAGCGCGATGGCCCCGAATACCGACGAAACCGCCCACCCCAAAGAAACGCCGTCGGCGACGGCGCGACGCCTCTCCGTCGCCAAAGCCCAAGCCGTCGCGATGCAAACCGCTCAATGCCATCCAGGCGCACTGATCATAGGATCGGATCAGGTCGCCGCTTTGGGCGAAGAACATTTCAATAAACCGATCACGCGCGACAACGCCCGGCGACAATTGCAGCGCATGCGCGGCAAGGAGGTGATCTTCCATACCGGCCTGTGTTTATTGAACACCCACAGCGGCGCGCTGCATAGCGCCGTCATCCCTACCTACGTCGGCTTTCGCCCGCTCAGCGATATGGAAATCGAGTCCTACCTCGACAAAGAAGACGCGCTCAACTGCGCCGGCAGCGCCAAATCCGAAGCTCTGGGCATCTCGTTGCTGAGTTATCTACGCGGCGACGACCCCAATGCGCTGATCGGGTTACCGTTGATTGCGCTATGCGACATGCTGCGCGCCGAGGGCGTGGCGATCCCATGAGCGCCAGCCTATGGCTATTGCCGGTGAGTCTGGGCGGCGACGCATGGCCGGCTTATTTGCCCGCCGCCAGCCATGCGGTCGCCTGTCGCCTGCAACACTTCGTCGTCGAGAACGCCAAAACCGCGCGCGCCGAACTCAAACGCCTCGGCCATCCGACGCCGCTACGCGAACTACAGATCGAACAA
>DATETD010000165.1:0-5081 GCA_035283885.1 Rhodocyclaceae bacterium | reverse complement strand
CCCTCGCTCGATGCGCTGATCGCCGAACCCGTGCCCGCCGGCATCCGCATGGAGGGCGATCTCGATCTGCCCGCGCCGCTTTGCGAAGCCGAAGGCCTGGCGCGGCTTAAAGCCATCGCCGGGCAGAACGTGCTCAAGAAGTCCTTGATCGGACTTGGGTTTTACGGCACATTGACGCCGTCGGCGATCTTGCGCAATCTGTTCGAGAATCCCGGATGGTATACCGCCTATACGCCGTATCAGGCCGAAATCTCCCAAGGCCGTCTCGAAGCGCTGCTGAATTATCAGCAGGTGGTCAGCGATCTGACCGGCTTACCGATCGCCAACGCCTCCTTGCTCGACGAGGCCACGGCGGCGGCGGAAGCGATGACGATGGCGCGCCGCATCGCCAAGGGCGCAAGCCGTAAATTCTTCGTCGATAGCACCTGCTTCCCGCAGACCATCGACGTACTCAAAACGCGCGCCGCGTATTTCGACTTTGAACTGGCGTTCGGCGCGCCAAGCGAGGCGGCAAGCCACGATATCTTCGGCGCCTTATTCCAATACCCCAATGCCAATGGCGAAATCGCGCCGCTCGACGAGGCGATCGCCGCCGTCAAGGCGCGCGGCGGCGTGGTCGCCGTAGCTTCCGACCTGATGGCCTTGGTGCTGCTCAAATCGCCCGGCGAAATGGGCGCGGATATCGCGCTCGGCTCGGCGCAGCGCTTCGGCGTGCCGATGGGTTACGGCGGTCCGCACGCGGCGTTTTTCGCCACGCGCGAAGCGCATGTGCGCGCTATGCCGGGCCGTATCATCGGCGTCTCCAAAGATGCGCGCGGCAAGGTCGCCTACCGCATGGCGCTGCAAACCCGCGAGCAGCACATCCGCCGCGAAAAAGCCAATTCGAATATCTGCACCTCGCAGGTGCTGCTCGCCAACATGGCGGGTATGTATGCGGTGTGGCACGGCCCGCAAGGCTTGCGCCGCATCGCCGCGCGCATCCATCGTCTGGCCGCCCTATTCGCGCAAGGACTCGGCATCGAGGGTCGCGCCTTCTTCGACACCGTGCAGATCAAAGTCGGCGCTGACGAGACGGATGCGCGCCTTGCCGCCGCCGTGGCGGCGGGCTACAACCTGCGCCGCGTCGACGACGTCACCCTCGGCGTCAGCTTCGACGAAACCTGCACGCGCGCCGACGTGCAGGCACTGCTGCGCATCTTCGGCAAGGAAATCGACGCCGCGCAACTCGATAACACTACGCCCTGCGCCATCCCGGCCGCATTGCAACGTCGATCGACGATCCTCGCGCATCCGGTGTTCGCCAGCCATCACACCGAACACGGTTTATTGCGCTATCTCAAGCGCTTACAGAGCCGCGATCTAGCGCTCGATCATTCGATGATACCGCTGGGTTCATGCACGATGAAACTCAACGCCGCGACCGAGATGATCCCGGTGTCGTGGCCCGAGTTTGCGCAGATGCACCCGTTCGCCCCGATCGATCAGGCGCAAGGCTATCGCCAGTTGATCGGCGAACTCGAACATCAGCTCAAGGCGATCACCGGCTTCGACGCGGTTTGCATGCAACCGAACTCCGGCGCACAAGGCGAATATGCTGGCTTGGTTGCAATCCGCCGCTACCAAGCCGCGCAAGGCCAAACCAATCGCACTATCTGCCTGATCCCGCGTTCGGCGCACGGCACCAACCCGGCGACCGCGCAGATGTGCGGCCTGCACGTAGTGGCGGTGGCCTGCGACGACAACGGCAATGTCGACCTTGCCGACCTCGCCGCCAAGGCCGCAGAACATGCGGATACGCTGTCGTGTTTGATGCTGACCTACCCGTCGACGCACGGCGTGTTCGAAGAAGCGGTCAAGGAAATCTGCGCAACAGTGCATCGTCATGGCGGCCAAGTGTATATGGACGGCGCGAATCTGAACGCGCAAGTCGGGCTGACGCGCCCGGCGGAACTCGGCGCCGACGTCTCGCATATCAACCTGCATAAAACCTTCGCCATACCGCACGGCGGCGGCGGGCCGGGCATGGGGCCGATCGGGCTGAAAGCGCATCTCGCGCCGTTTATGGCCAACCACGCGGTGCAAACCATAGACGGCCCGCATGCAGGCCAAGGCGCCGTCTCCGCCGCGCCCTGGGGCTCGGCCTCGATCCTGCCGATATCGTGGATGTATATCACGCTGATGGGCGGCGTCGGCCTGCGCCAAGCGACGAAAATCGCGATCCTCAATGCGAACTACATCGCCGCCGTGTTGCAGCCGCATTACCCTGTGCTGTATCGCGGCGGACATGGACAATGCGGGCGCGTAGCGCACGAATGCATCCTCGATATCCGCGCGATCAAGGCGCAAACCGGCGTCGCCGAAATCGACATCGCCAAGCGCTTGATGGATTACGGCTTCCATGCGCCCACCGTCAGCTTCCCGGTCGCCGGCACCTTGATGGTCGAACCGACCGAATCGGAAAACCTAGCCGAATTGGATCGTTTCTGCGCCGCGATGATCGCGATCCGCGAAGAAATCGATTGCATCGCGCGCGGCGTATGGGCCTTGGAACAGTCGCCGCTCAAACATGCGCCGCATACTCAGGCGGATATGATCGGCGAATGGAACCGACCCTACACGCGCGAACAGGCGGCATTCCCGCTACCGTGGGTCGCCGGCCACAAGTTCTGGCCGTCGGTGAATCGTATCGACGATGTGTATGGGGATAGGCATTTGTTCTGCGGCTGCTCGGGCTGACGGCTGTCGATGCGGGAAACCCGGATCGGATTGTGGCGGTTCGATCCGAGGGGCGCGGAAGTTATGCAGGGACGGGAAGCCAGTTATCCGTCTCGCTAGAGCCGACTTTTAAGGCTGGAACGTGGAGCGGAAAATGTTGGAATGTGAGACTTGCCCCCATGTTCCACCACTAATTTTCTACGTCAAAGATTCTGGTGCTTCTCAACAACTAATGCATCTATATGCCTTCAGCGCTGCGCGCAAAAGTTATGCCATCGATTTAACGGTTTTTCTCGAAGCAATTGCCTGCATATGAAATATAGATTACGTTATAGCTTTAGTTTTGTCACCTCTGCCCAAATAGCGTCTTCTGATAAGGTGAGCTCGGATCGAATCTTGTTCATTCGCTCGGTAAAGCGCCGAATGGGTGTGTAGACCCATCCATCGTCGCCTTTAAATCGTTCAATCAGCCCATGGCTTATCAATAGCTTTACAATGGCTTCCGCAAGCTTTGGACTATATTTTTGACCATACCCACCTTTAAGGAGAGAGCTTTCTTCGCGACCGGAACCTGGCTGGAAAAATATTTTATGTGCTATAGATAGAAATAGTTTTTGCGAGGGAGTTAGCGGGCTTTCTTTAATTCTCGATGAATTTGAAAGACCAGAAAATTTAATGACATCAGAGTTTCTTATCCAGTGAGGTAGCCCCGCCTGAGCGGAAACTCCCGTAACCGATGATACTATGCAGCCATCGATCATCAAACAGTGTTGGCCCTTAATAGGCGTGCTTTCGAGTGCCAAGAATTCAATTTCCGAGTCTTTAATCGCTAGGTTCGCCACCACCCGAGTACTTAAGTTGAGGAGAGGAAGTGTGGATCCACTGAGTTGTAGCGCTTGAAAATCTAAGGGTTCGTCTCCTTGAACGGTGAGGGCGGATACGATTTCCCCAAGTCGCCGAGTATTTCGGCTATTGCCGAATTTTCTGAGATAAGAAAAACAATGCTGATCTAAGTCATAATTTCTGATGAGCTGTGCGGCACGGACAATACCTAAGAGCCTTAGTGACTGGATCCATTGAGTTTGGCTATATTCTTCGTTCATTCCTATAACATCAGCGACCAACGCATCTGCTCGAAGCACATCTAAGGCGTCAGGGTCTATGAATTGGCGGTCTGGAGACTCGGGCTCGATCCGTCCTAGTGTGCACATGCGCGAGAGCAGTTGTCTACCGCTTTGATCGGGCACTGATCCAACAACCATTTGATAGGCGGAATCAATATCAGATGGCGTTAGCCGACCCGCAAAAACGCCTGAGTATCGTGTCTTGGCGGCCAGTCTCTGAAGAATCCAGTGTATTGTTTGCGGGGCTATTGATCCGCCAACACCTCGGGATTCACGTTGGCAAACGGCATAAAGAAATGCGTGCCAAAATTGAAACTGGCCATACTCCTTGCCTAGCAGTGCAGTTACATCGTCTGACTCAAGCTCCACCAACATTTGGAAAACTAGCGGCTTTCGAGGGAGCCATGATGGTATCACGACGTTAATACCCAATGCAGCTAGGTATTGTCTACCTTCAGAAATGGAGAACGTCTCGGGCACTTCTAGGCAAATCAAGTCATGGGATAGACTTAGGCCCAAGCTTTCAATCATTTCATCTGGGCCATCAAAGAAGTGTGCTCGACCGGTGATTAAAACGCCCGCTTTCGCTTTCTGAATGAGGTCCCGAACACCTTGGACAGCCCTTTTCCGCAGTGTGCGTCGGTCCTCAATTCTCGTATCGTGAATCTGCGTCCCTATCTCATCGAAACCATCTAGTAAGAGAATTAGATGACCAGAATTTAGTAGCCTTATAATGTTGTCGACAGAATTACTCAAGCCGACATTACCTAAGTGACCAGCAATAATTTCAAGAGCACTTGAACTACTCCAGTGTTCCCTCAGATTTATTGCGATAGGGAAAGCCGCTGACGTCCGCGTATCTGCCTTCAGCAGATTAAATAGTTCGTTGACGCATCTACTTTTTCCCGTGCCGTAGTCGCCTGAAAGTACCACCTTGGTGCCACGTTGAAGTATTTTGGCTATATCTTCAACCTTGAACTTATTGCTCTTCCCTTGCTCAACATATTCTACATGGATGAATTTTCGTGAATCATTAGCGCCAGTTTTTGAATCTATTGCACTCCCAAAAGGAAGTTTGCTTCGTAAAGAGATATAGCTTGGGAAATCAAAGAGCGTACGTTCAAATTCCAATGCTGAACATATGGTTATATGGCTAGACCTTCCTGCCTCGACCATGCTGCTCGTTGGCTCTGCGTCAAGGACTACAAAGCTACGACACACCAGTCCTTCAGTAGCGAGGCG
>DATETD010000164.1:0-4133 GCA_035283885.1 Rhodocyclaceae bacterium | reverse complement strand
CAAGAGCAGCCCAAGCGCACGCCGCGCGCGCCGCTTCCGCCGTCGGTGCAGCGCTTGACCCAACCGCTCTTCGACGCGATACGCATCGGCGGCGAAATTCTGCCGGGCGTCGGCAGCGGCTTGATGGATATCCTGCGCGCCGGGAAATCCACCGGCACGATGGCGATGCCGTTCCAAGCGCCGCCGACCTTGTTCAATGTGCCGATTTCCGAATCGCGCCGCTTTGCCGCGCAGTCGTATTCGCTGGCGCGCCTCAAACATCTAGGCCAGACGGCGGGCGCGACGGTCAACGACGTGACCTTGGCGATCTGCGCCGGGGCCTTGCGCAAATATCTGATTGCCCAAAACGGGCTGCCCGAAAAACCCTTGATCGCGATGGTGCCGGTCTCGCTGCATGGCGAAACCAAGAAGGACGGCAATCAGGTCGGCATGATTCTCGTCAATCTGGCGACGCATATCGTCGATCCGGTCGAACGCTTGCGCCAGATCGTGCAATCGACCACCGAAGCCAAGCTGCGCCTGTCGAAAATGTCGCGCCTGCAAAAAATCGCTCATGCCGCTGCGATGCTGACGCCCTTTTTGCCGAGTATGGCGACCGGCCATGCGCGCAAACACCCGATTTTCAACGTGGTGATTTCCAACGTCCCCGGCCCGACCATGCCGCTGTATCTGGACGGCGCGCAGCTCGACGAACTGTATCCGGTGTCGATCCCGGCGGACTATATGGCGCTGAATATCACCGTCAGCGGCTACGGCGATCATCTCGGCTTCGGCTTCACCGCGTGCCGCCGCTCGGTGCCGGTGTTGCAACGCATGCTCGACTACACCGCCGAGTCCTTCGTCGAACTCGAAGAGGCATTGCATCCCGAAGCGCTACATCCGAGCGAGACGGAGGCCGCGCCAGCGGCAAAGCCGCGCAAGAGGAAATCGCCCGCCAAGACCGCCGCCACACGCGCGGAAAGCGAAAGCGTATGAGAATCCAGGCGAACGGCATCGATATCGAAGTCGAGGATAGCGGCGCGCACGCAGAGAGTAGCGCCCCGGCGGTGCTGCTGATTATGGGTCTGGGCATGCAACTCACCAGTTGGCCGCCGTCGCTGGTGGATGGCTTGATAGCAGCTGGGTATCGCGTGATCCGCTTCGACAACCGCGACTCCGGACTGTCGACGCGCTTCGACGAACATGGCAAACCCAAACTCGCCTGGACGGTGGTCAAGCATCGCCTGCGCTTGCCGATCCAGGCGCCTTACAGCCTCGCCGATATGAGTGCGGATGCGCTGGGGGTATTGGATGCATTAGGGATCGCGCAGGCGCATATCGTCGGCGTCAGCATGGGCGGCATGATCGCGCAACGACTGGCGATCGCCTTTCCGACGCGGCTGATGAGTTTGACCAGCATCATGAGCAGCAGCGGCGCGCGCGACTTGCCCGGCCCACGCCCCGCCGTCGGCCATGCGATGCTGAGCCGCCCGCAATCGCGCGACAAGCAAGCCATCGTCGATCATTCGGTCAAGTTGCTGAGAATGATCGGCAGTCCCAAACACGCCGACCACGAACCGGTAGTGCGCGCGCGCGTCGGTCGCAATTTCGACCGCAGCTTTCATCCGGTCGGCATTTCGCGACAAATGGTGGCGATCATGGCCGACCACGACCGCTTCGGCCAGCTCGGCGACATCCGCACCCCGACCTTGGTGATCCACGGCACCGACGACCCGCTGGTGCCGTTCGCCTGCGGCGTCGACACCGCCAAACGCATTCCGGGCGCCAAACTGCTCGCCATGCCGGGCATGGGTCACGATCTACCGAAAAAAATGATGCCGACGCTATGCGCTGCGCTGGTGCAGCATTTCCGGGCGGCGACGGCGGCTTCGAGCTAGCGTTCGCCTCACACGACGACGATGTCTGACGAATCCTTGCAAACCTTAGAACTAAACCTAAGCGGCATGCGTTGCGCCTCGTGCGCGGCGCGGATCGAAAAACAGTTGAACAGCCTCGCGGGCGTCGAAGCCGTGGTCAATTTCGCCGCCGAGCGCGCCTATGTGCGCTATACCGCGCCCACTGTCGCGCCCGAACGACTGATCGAGGCGGTGAGCGGCTTAGGCTTCGCCGCAAGCCGTATCGATCCCGACGACGCGCAGGCCGCGCATGCGCAGAAAGCGCGCAAAGCCGAGGAATACCGCGACGAACTGCGCCGGTTCCTGATCGCCGCCGCCCTGACCTTACCCTTGATGTTGCAAATGGCGTTTATGTTCACCGCAAACCAGCATGAAGACGTGCTGCCGCGTCTCTGGCAACTCGCCTTGGCGACGCCGGTGCAATTCTGGATCGGCGCGCGCTTTTATAGCGGCGCATGGCATGCGGTGCGTAGCGGCGCGGGCAGCATGGACGTACTGGTCGCGCTCGGCACCAGCATGGCCTGGGGCTATAGCGCCGTAGTGACGCTATTCGGCTGGCAACACCAGCACGTCTATTTCGAAGCCTCGGCGACGGTGATTACGCTGGTGCTGCTCGGCAAGATCCTCGAAGCGCGCGCCAAGGCCAAAACCTCCGCCGCCATTGAGGCGCTGATCGAACTACAACCGCAGACCGCGCAACGCGAACATGACGGTCAATTGCAAACCGTGCCGGTAGCCAGCCTGATTCCGGGCGATATCGTCGTCGTGCGCAGCGGCGAAGCCGTGCCGGTCGATGCGGAAATCGTCGAAGGCCGCTCCAGTCTTAACGAGTCGATGCTGACCGGCGAAAGCCTGCCGGTCGCCAAACAGCCCGGCGATGCGGTGTATGCGGCGACGATCAATGGCGAAGGCCTATTGCGCTGCCGCGCCACGCAAGTCGGACAGCATACCCTGCTCGCCGGCATCGTCCGCCTGGTGCAGCAAGCGCAAGGCTCGAAAGCGCCGGTGCAGCGGCTCGCGGATCGCGTTGCTATGATCTTCGTACCGGTGGTGATCGTCATCGCCGTGCTGACCTTGATCGGCTGGCTGTGGCTGGGCGGCGACTTCGCGCCGGCCATGGTGAATGCCGTTGCCGTATTGGTGATCGCCTGCCCCTGCGCCTTGGGCCTCGCCACGCCGACCGCGCTGATGGTCGGCACGGGACTCGGCGCACGCGCCGGCATCCTGATCCGCAATGCCGTCGCGCTCGAGCAGGCCGAAAAGCTGCGCTACCTCGCGGTCGACAAAACCGGCACCCTGACCGAAGGCAAGCCGCAGGTAGCGGCGCTGACGCTCACTACAAAAGTCGGCGCTGGAAAGACGGATGAGGATGCAGCGGGTACGTTAACGATCGAACGCATTCTGCAACTCGCCGCCAGCTTGGAGCAAGGCGCAACCCATCCCTTGGCCGCCGCGATTGTGGCGCATGCGCGCGCGCAAGGACTCGACTTACTGCCGCCGAAAAACGTCGTCACCGCGCCGGGCCAAGGACTCAGCGGCGAAATTGACGGACTGAGCGACGGACTGAGCGTGCATGTCGGCTCGCCCGCATGGCTCAGAGACGAAGTTGGCGACAGCACGCCGCCGCCCTGCGAAACTAACGACACCCAAGTCGGCGTCGCCGTCGATCGCCGCATCGTCGCCTGGCTCGCGCTGCGCGACCCGCTACGCGCCAGCTCGCGCGCCGCGATTGCGCGCCTGCAAGGACTCGGCGTCGAAGTCGTGATGCTGACCGGCGACAACGCCGCCACCGCCGCGAACATCGCTCAAGCCGTCGGCATTCGGCGTTACAGCGCCAACATCCTGCCCGCCGCCAAAGCCGACGCGGTGCGCGCCTTGCAAGCCGGCGGCCACTGCGTCGGCATGGTCGGCGACGGCATCAACGACGCCCCGGCGCTCGCCGCCGCCGACGTCGGCTTCGCCATGGGCGCAGGCGCGGACGTAGCGATGCATACGGCGGATATCACCTTGATGCACAACGACCTAAACGCCGTCGCCGACGCCATCGCTTTATCGCGCGCCACGCTGGCAAAAATCCGGCAAAACCTGTTTTTTGCGTTTATTTACAACCTGCTTGGCATTCCGCTCGCCGCATTCGGCCTACTCAACCCGGTCGTCGCCGGCGCGGCGATGGCGCTAAGTTCGGTCTCGGTGGTGAGCAATTCGCTGCTGCTGCGGCGGGTGAAGTTGCGGTGAGGG
>DATETD010000163.1:0-8195 GCA_035283885.1 Rhodocyclaceae bacterium | reverse complement strand
CCTACAAACCGGCACGCTGCGCCTCGAAGGTGCGGGGACTTACAGCGGCGCGACCACCTTGGCCGCCGGCGCTACTTTGCATATCAACGGCGGTTCGCATACGTTTGATGCATCGTCCTCGATCTCCGGCGCGGGCAATCTCAGCATCGGCAACGGTACAGCCCAAATCGCCGGCGCCTACTCACCAAGCATTACAACCCTGAACGACGGCACGCTTGATCTCATTTCGAATACCGCCGCCACCGTCATATTCAATCAAAGCAACGGCACTCTGAGCGGCGCAGGGAAGCTGACCTTGAACGGTAGCGGCAGTTGGACCGGCGGCGTATGGCAAGGCGGCGGCACATTGATCGTAAGCCCCGGTTCTACACTCGACATCGACGGAACCAGCGCCAAATATCTGAACGGCTACACCGTGGATAACTCCGGCACGGTCAACTGGAAAAACAGCGGCGCCGTCGACCTCAACCTCGACAGTTCCACCAGCACCTTCAATAATCGCGGCGCCTTCGACATTCAAGGCAACGGTTCATGGGGAAATGTGTTTTGCTGCCAAAGCGGCAGCTTTACCCTGATCAACCACCCCGGCGCCACGATTCGACGCACGGCGAGCGCAGCTACCGATACCGCGACATTTACCCTGGGCACGAAACTGGAAAATCAGTCGGGCGCATCGATCGATCTCCAAAACGGCGTCTTGCAACTCAACGGCGAACTGCTTCAATCCGGTGCGATAAAAACCGCAGCGACGGCGACCTTACGCAAACTCGACGGCTTCGCCAACCAAAGCGGCGGCATGATTTCCGGTCACGGAACCATCGATGTCGGCGCGAACACGCTCACCAACCACGGCGTCATCGCTCCCGGCGACGCCAGCCAGCAGGCTCTCTCCTTGGATAGCGGCATGTCGACGGCGATGGCGGTCGTCGCGCCGCCGCGCATCGGCACGCTGACCGTCAAGGGCAATCTACTGCAAAGCACGGGCGGACACATCAATCTGGATATTGCCGGCCCAGGCAGCAACGATCTGATCGCCGTCACCGGCCAGGCCACGCTGGACGGCACGCTCATGATCGATCAACTCGGCTACACGCCGACCGAAGGCGAAACCTTCAACGGCATCAGCGCCGCCGGCGTTACGGGCAAATTCACCACCGTCAACTCGCCTCTACGTAGCTACTACGAAGCCGGCTATGACGCCAGCTTGGTTCGTATGACATACCTGGTGGCGCAAGGAACCAATTTTTGGCTGCTGGATAGCGACGGTCTTTGGGACAATACCGCCAACTGGAGCCTAGGGATACCGCTTTCCGGTCAAAAAGTCGTGATCGACCGCCCTTCCGGCAGCTATACCGTCACACTGCCCAGCGGTAACAGCTATGCCATCGCCAGCTTGAATTCCCAGGAAAATCTCACACTGCAAGGCAGCCTTACCGTCAGCGGCGACGACATGAGCGGCGCCACGGTCGCTATCCTCGGCGGCGCTTTGACGGTTAACGGCAATCTCTCGGTCATGAAATTGGCGCTGAATTCCGGCAGCTTAAGCGTGCTGGGCGATCTGAATATCGGCGATAGTTTCGCCTATAGCGGCGGCGCGGTGAGCGGGCAAGCCGCCAACATCAACATCGCCCACACCAGCGGAAATCTGGCCGTTCCGACAATGAACGCGAGCAATTCGATCAAACTGCTCGCCAAAGCGGGGCGGGTCGAATTGCTCGGCAATTTGACGACGACCGCCGATACCGGCTACATCGTCATTGGCGGCGCACAAGGGATGCTGAACAACGCCGGCGCCAATGCGCTGACGGTAGGCAGCAAGGGACGCTGGCTGGTGGTGGCGCCCGACCCCGCCAGCGTGACGAAAAATGGCCTCACCTCCGATTTCCGTTATTACAACGCTCAACTATCCGATTTCAAACCCGAGAATGTCGTGGAAAAAGGCAATGGCTTTATCTATGCCGCGCCTGCCGGCACGCTGACGGTCACGCCGGTATTGAGCCGTCAATCGCAAATCTATGGCGACGTCGCCACGCTCGAAGTCGGCTATACCCTGAGCGGTTTCGCCGATAACGAAGACACGGCTAGCAACATCGGGCTATCCGGCCTCACGGAGTTCACGCTGCCGCCGCTGTTGCTGCAACAAGCCCATGCGGGGAACTACAACATCGCCTATACCGGCGGTTTGACGAGTGCGCAAGGCTATACCTTCGCCGCCGCCCCCTCGCAAACCTATACCATCGCCCCGCGTCCGTTGGGCCTTAGCGTATCGGGCAGCAAAATCTATGACCACAGCACAGCACTCGACAGCGCGATTTTCAGCCTGTCGAATATCACCAATGACGATAATTTATTCGCGACAGGCAGCGTCGTTTTCGCCGACAACGCCAATGCAGGCAGCAATAAACCGCTGATCGCCAGCGGTCTCGCCTTGAGCGGCGCCGCCGCCGCCAACTACAGCCTGGCCGAAACCGCCACGGGCGTCGGCAGCATCCTCCCGCGCCCGATCGGCGTCGGCGGCTTGGGCGTCGATAACAAGGTCTATGATGGAACCAGCGTCGCCACGGCTAACGGCCAGGCGATCTTCGCCAATCTGATCGTCGGCGATAAGGTCGCTCTGGGCGCCGTGTCGGCGCGCTTCGGCGACGCCAATGTCGGTAGCAAGAAAACCGCCAGCTTCGGCGACTTGACGCTGACCGGCGCCGACGCCGGCAATTACATTCTGGAATCCCGACCACTCACCGCCACCGCCGATATCGCCCCGCGCCCGCTGGGCCTCACGCTGTCGGGCAGCAAGGTCTATGACGGCACAACCTCGCTCGATGCGCCGGTCTATGTATTGAGCAACGTGGTCGCAGGCGATGCCTTGAGCGTCAGCGGCGCGGCAAGCTTCGCCGACAACGCCAATGTCGGCAGCAGCAAGCCGCTGATTGCCGGCAAGCCGACGCTGAGCGGCGCCGCCGCCGCGAATTACACGCTGGCCGACACGGTCGCAGGCTTAGGCGAGATCAGCCCCCGCCCGCTGAGTCTGACGCTGGCAGGCAGCAAGGTTTACGATCGCAGCACAACGCTGGATACGCCGCTATTTACCCTAGCCAACCGGATCGACGGCGATGCGCTGGATGTTGCGGCCAAGGTCGTTTTCAGCGACAACGCCAATGTCGGCAGCAATAAGCCGCTCACGGCCCAGGATATCGTGCTCAAAGGCAGCGCCGCCGCCAACTACTCGATCGCCGCTACGGCGACAGGCTCGGGCAAAATCGAACCCAAAGCATTGAACCTGACGGTTTCGGGCAGCAAGACCTTCGACGCTACATCCGTCCTGCCAGCGCCGACCTTTACGCTCGAGGGCCTACTTGGCGATGACGCCGTAACCGTCGGCGGCTCGGTCGGCTTCAAAGACGCGTTTGTCGGCGCGAACAAAGCGATCGTCGGCGAAACCGCATTGAGCGGCGCGGCGGCAGCCAATTACGTCATCGGCAGCACCGGCAGCAAGGCCGAGATCAAAGCCGATCCCACCAACTTCGTTTGGAGCGCCGCCACCTCCGGCGCGTGGGAAACCCCCGGCCATTGGAACCAAGGCGTGGTCCCGGTCGACGGCGCATCGGTGACGCTGCCGGCGCTCGATGCGGCGATCAGCTTCAACCAAGGTAGCGCCACACTCAAAACGCTGACCAGCCTATCCTCGCTGATCGTGAGCGGCGGCAACTTGCGCTTGGGCGAAACCGGCGCCGAGCTGTCGAGTTTCGGCGCCGCCACCCAACTCACCGTGGCCGGCGGCACGCTGATCGTCGATGGTCGCTTGGATGCGCCGCGACTGAGCTTGAACAGCGGCGCCATCGCCGGAACCGGCATCCTCAATGTCGGCCAGGAATTCCTGAATAATGCCGCCAACAATTTCGCCGCCACATTCCGCGAACTCAATCTCAATCGCTCGGGCGATTTTGCCGCCAACGAAAGCTATACCGCCAGCCAGGAATTGCATTTGAATTCCAGCAGCGGCGGCATCCAATCGCTACTGAAAGCCCCGAAGCTCGAACTCAGCGCCAAAAACACGATCGACATCCGCAGTCAAGCGACGTTCGTCGAAGCGAGTTCGAGCAACGGCAATATCGCGATCGATAATACCGGTGCGCTAACCACGCTGGGGATCGCAGCCGAACTCGGCTCGGTCGCCGTCACGGCGCGCAGCCCGCTCACCATTGCCGGTGAAGGCATCAATGCCGGCGGCGCAATCCGACTCGCCGCCGTCGCGTCCTCTGCCGGCGCCGACAATTTGACGATCGACGCCAAAGTAGCGACGACACGGCGCATCGATCCTGCGGCGGGAATTAGCCTAGCCGCCGGCAGCGATCTGATCGTTAAGGCCAAACTCGACAGCAATGGCGGGATTATCGCCAAAACGGCGGGAGGCAAAGTCATCGACCCGATCAACCTGAGTCCTCTGCCGGTCGACCCAGCCACGATCGACAATAACGTCGTTGCCAGCCAACGTGCGGTAGACCGCGCCGCCAACCCGGAGAAGAGCGAAAACAAACCGCCTGCGCCCCCTCCTCCAGTCGACTCCAACAAGTTAGGCGGCAATCTTCCGCCGACCCCACAGAAAATGACGGTCGGCGGCGATGAGAACAGCTTCGGCGCTAAAGAACCCAGCTTACCGCCGCCGCCCAGCGCCGCTCGTGAAACCAAAGCGGAAGACAAACCCGCGCCCAGCGCCGCCAAGGAATCCAAACCCGAGGATAAACCCGTAGCCAACGCTAAGGAGCAAAAATCCGACGACAAACCCGCCGACGATGAAGGCAAGAAGGAAAAGAAAGAGCGCGCCGACAGTAAGGAAGAGAAGAAGGAGGAGGAAAGCAAACCCGCCGCAAAGAAACTGGCGCAGTGTTCGTGAGGCGGTCGGATTCGATCGTCCTATCAACAGCAGTTGTCCACGAAATACACGAAAAGCACGAAAAGAATCGAAGATATACCCGCTTATAGCCCGCCACCCGTCGGTTGAATGAACTGCCGACGCGACATCGTGCTTTTGTTCGTGTCTTTCGTGCTTTTCGTGGACAATTTCCGGCTCAAGCCTTCCCCAGCATCCGCTCGCAATACCGTGCGATTAAATCCACTTCGAGATTGACGCGGCTGCCGCGTTCCAGCGTATGCAATGTCGTTACGGCCAGCGTATGCGGAATCAGATTGATGGAGAAATCGGCCCCCTCTGCCGCGTCCTTGACCCAATTCGTCGTCAGCGACACGCCATTCACCACGATCGAACCTTTCGTCGCAATAAACTTACCCAACTCGCCAGGCGCGCGAATGACCAGTTCGTAAGATTCACCGATGCGCTCGAATTTGAGCACCTCGCCGACGCCGTCGACATGACCGGAAACCAGATGACCGCCCAAGCGATCCGCCAGCCGCAAGGCCTTTTCGAGATTGACCGTCGCCGCTACGCGCTCCAGGCCTGCGGTGCAGCGCAAGGTTTCGCGCGAGACATCGACCTGATAACTGTCGTCCGTCTTGGCGATCACCGTCAGGCAAACGCCGTTATGCGCAATCGAATCGCCTAAAGCCACATCGTCCAAACCCAATTCGGGCGCCTGAATCCGCAAGCGCAGCCCTTGCTCCAAAGGCTGCGCTTCGATAATTTTCCCCACTGCCGCGACGATGCCGGTAAACATACGCTCTCCAAGAATCAACGCGGTACGCGTTGCAAAATCGATAAAAATTGCGCCGCCGGCTGGAAGCCGACGACGCGCAATGCCGTTTGCTCGCGCCCTTCCGTATCGAAAAACACGATTCCCGGCGGCCCGAACAACTCGAAGCGCCGCAATAAGACCTTATCTGCTGCGGTATTGGCGGTGACGTCGGCCTGCAACAACACGAAATCGCGCAGCCGCGCGGCCACCTGCGGATCGGCGAAGGTCAGCCGCTCCATCTCTTTGCAACTGACGCACCAATCCGCATAGAAATCCAGCATGACCGGTTTGCCGTCGGCGCGCGTGCGCAAACGCTGGTCGAGTTCGTCCGACGATTTGATACGAATAAACTTCGGCGCCGACGCGTCAGTGCCCGCCGCCGCGCCGCCGCGTAAAAACTCCAATGGACGCAAGGGGTCCTTGGCACCGCCCAAGACGCCGGCCAGCATCGCCACCCCAGCCGCCAGTATGACCACCGCCAGCCCTTTGAGTAGCCGATCGATCGCATGCGCATGCGGCGGCAAGGGATCGAGCGCGCGCAGATACACGGCAGGCACGATCAGCAACAGCGACCATCCCAGCATCTGCGCCTCTATCGGCAGCACGGGCGAAATAAACCATAAGGCCATCGCCAGCATCAGTACGCCGAAAAACTTGTTCACCGTCGCCATCCACGGTCCCGATTTAGGCAACAGCGAGGGCGAAAATGCGCCGACCAGCACCAGCGGCGCGCCCATGCCCAAAGCCAAGGTAAACAGCGCCGTCCCGCCGAGCAGCGCATCGCCGGTTTGCGCGATGTACAACAAGGCGCCGGCCAAGGGCGCCGCAACGCAGGGGCCGACGATCAAGGCCGACAACGCGCCCATCAAGGCGATCGCCGGCATCGATCCGCCCTGCGGATTGGCGCGCGAGGACAAACGCGATTGCAACGCCGACGGCATTTGCAGTTCATAGACGCCGAACATTGCCAGCGCCAGGGCGACGAACACCAGCGCGAACGCGCTCAACACCCAGACATTTTGCAGCGCCGCCGTCAGCAGCGTGCCGGAAAACCCCGCCGCCACACCGACCGCCGCATAGGTCGCCGCCATCCCCAACACATACGCCGACGACAAAAAGAACGCGCGTAGCGGCGTCAAGGCGTGACCATGATTGACGATAATCCCCGAAAGAATCGGAATCATCGGAAACATGCACGGCGTCAATGACAAAAGCAAACCGAAGCCGAAAAAGCTCAATAATGTCAACGCCAGCCCTTCGTTGCGCAACAGGGCGGCAATCTGCGAAGTTTCGTTGCCCGCCGCCGCATCGGCCTTAAAAGTCGGCGCTGGCGAGGCGGATGGCGTGGCTTGCGTGGTCGGAATTATCTGGGCTGTCTGTTCCAACGGCGGATAACAAATGCCTCCGTCCCAACATCCTTGCACCACGGCTTTCAGCGTCGCCGTTACGCCACTGGCTACGGTGAGCGGCGCGCGCAACGTCAAGCGTTGGCGATAGATCTCGACCTTGCCGAAGTTCTCGTCGACCGTGTGCTCGCCCACCGGAAACTGCACCGCGCCTAGCGTCCCGCCCTCCACGCTCAATTTGAACTTGTCGCGATAAAGGTAATAACCTTCGGCGATCTGCCAGCGCATTTCCAGCGTCGCGGCGTCGACCATCGTGGCTTCGAGCCGAAACGCCTGTTCGGGCGGCAAAGGCTGAGACGGGGCCGAGGAAAATAAGCCGGCATGCGCCGGCGAAGATAAAACCAGCAACAACAGTACGATAAAACGCATCAGCATGAAGTCGATATCCCATCTATAGAAGTCGTTTCGGTCGCCACCCAAGCCAGGTAGGCCGGCAAGCCATGGACGACTGAGACGGCGATAATCTCGGGAAGTTCATACGGATGATGGCGACGAATCGCCGCTTCCAATGCGGCGTAGCCTTCCGCCGTCGTTTTGATCGCGACCGGGACTTCCTGCGCCTGCTCGACCTTGCCCTGCCATCGATACACCGAAACGCAAGGCGACAGAATATTGATGCAGGCGGCGAGCCGTTGTTGCAACAGGATTTCGGCCAAGGCTTGCGCGTGGGCGAGATCGGGCAGAGTGGTCAGCACCAGCAGAATTGGCGGGGCTGGCGAGGTTTGTGGGGTTTGTGGGGTTTGAACGATTTCCATGGGCCTATTTTACCTTCGGTAGCCGACGGCTTTACGGTAGTCTTTGTCGGTATGGGAGCAGGAGGATGAGCTTGAATAAAACCTTGCAGGAACTTAAAGAACTTGAGCATCGACGACTCAATAACTCGATCGCCGCCGAGTCGGCTACCGCCGCCAGCATCGCCGCTCAACTGGCCGTCGAAGCGGAGGCTTTGGCCCATGCCGGCGACGAAGAACGCGCACGACAAGCGGCCGAGGAGCGCGAAATTCTGGCCAAAGCCGCGCTCGAAGCGGCGCAACGACGCCAACAGGCCGAGCTTCTCGCCACGGAACACGCCAACCGTCGCGCCGAAGCCGAAGCCGCCGCC
>DATETD010000162.1:0-7574 GCA_035283885.1 Rhodocyclaceae bacterium | reverse complement strand
GGGTGATCGTAAAAACCCCAATCGGGCCGCCAGCCCCACCAAATGAAATAGGCTTCGTCGCCGCTGATCGGAAACGCCCATGCCAGCCAGGCGCGAAAAATCAGCGTCAGCGCCAAGAGCGCGGCGAAGATCCGCGCCGTCATGCCATTCGCCAAAAAATCATCCTAACGTTCCGCCAGGGTCAGGCGGCGTTGACGCACGCCTTCGGCCAGCGTTGCCAGCGCCGCCAGCGTGTCGTCCCACCCCAGGCAGGCATCGGTGACCGATACGCCATAGTCGAGCGATTGGCCGGGTTTCGGGTCTTGCCGGCCTTCGTGCAGATGCGATTCGAGCATAACGCCGAAAATCCGATCTTCGCCCGTCGCGAGTTGCTCGCGCAGACTATCGACCACCTGGAGTTGCCGTTTGTAGTCTTTATTGCTGTTGGCGTGCGAGCAATCCACCATCAGCCGCGAGGCCAAGCCGGCTTTGCCGAGTTCGAGGCACGCGGCTTCGATCGATGCCGCATCGTAATTCGGTTTCTTGCCGCCGCGCAAAATCACATGGCAGTCCTCGTTGCCCTGAGTCGAGACGATGGCGGAATGGCCGGCTTTGGTCACCGATAGAAAATGATGCGGACTGGCCGCCGCCTTGATCGCATCGACGGCGATGCGCAGATTGCCGTCGGTGCCGTTCTTGAAACCGACCGGGCACGAAAGGCCCGAGGCGAGTTCGCGATGCACTTGCGATTCCGTGGTGCGCGCGCCGATCGCGCCCCAGCTGATCAGATCGGCGGTGTATTGCGGCGTGATCGTATCGAGAAACTCGGTGGCGCAAGGCAAACCCAATTCATTGACGTTCGCCAGCAATTTGCGCGCAAGCCGCAGGCCGTCGTTGATTTTGAAACTGCCGTCCATGTCGGGGTCGTTGATCAGCCCTTTCCAGCCGACGGTGGTGCGCGGCTTTTCGAAATAGACCCGCATCGCGATCAATAAATCGCCGCCGAGTCGTTGCCGCTCAGTGTGCAAACGACGGGCATATTCGATGGCGGCGTCGCCATCGTGGATCGAACAGGGGCCGACGACGACCAGCAGGCGGTCGTCGGCGCCGTACAGTACGCGATGCACGTCGCGACGCGCTTGCCAAGTGGTTTCGCCGGCCTTGTCGGTCGCCGGGAACTCGCGCAAAACCTGCGTCGGCGGAGAAAGCTGCTTGATTTCGCGGATACGGACGTCGTCGATAGTATGCTTCATGGTTTATCTCGCGGTTCGGCTTGACGCAGGCTCACGATTCACCGATAGCCTGCTAAAGTAGGGATTCTACCGGATGCGCCGAGTCAGCCGGAGTACGGATCGACGCTGTCGAAGGAGATGCAACTTATTTCCCCGATCAGGCAATCTGCTCCGTACAATGGAGATTCAGCGCACAGCGGGGCGCATTTTATTTGGGGAGGAAGAATGTTCCAGATCAGGATTCATGGCCGAGGGGGTCAGGGTGTCGTTACGGGAGCAGAAATGCTATCCATCGCCGCCTTTCTCGGCGGTCGCAATGCCCAGGCTTTTCCCAGCTTCGGCTCGGAACGTACGGGCGCGCCCGTCGTGGCCTTTTGCCGTCTCGACGACAAGGAGATTCGGTTGCGCGAGCCTATCATGCAGCCGGACGCCTTGATTATTCAGGACGCCACTTTGTTGCATCAGGTGGATGTGTTGTCGGGATTGAAACGGCCCGAGGGCTACATCCTGATCAACACCAACAAGACCTTCGAGCAACTCGGTTTGGGCGAGTTCGTCTCCGGCATGATGTCGGGGCGTTTATTGACCATTCCGGCCACCGAATTGTCGATCAAACATGTCGGACGCGCCGTACCCAACGTACCCTTGCTCGGCGGCTTTGCGGCGGCATCCGGCTTGATTTCGCTCGACGCCGTGATTGCGGCCATTAAAGAAAAATTCAGCGGCAAAGTGGCCGACGGCAATGCCGCCGCCGCGACCGAAGCGTATAAAACGGTTATCGCAAAAATGGAGGAAGCCCGTCATGCTTAAACAATGTGAAGGCTCTCATGCCGTCGCTGAGGCCGTAGCCTTGTGTCGTCCCGAAGTCATTTGCGCCTATCCGATTTCGCCGCAGACCCATATCGTCGAGGGCTTGGGGGAAATGGTGAAATCGGGCGAAGTCAAGAACTGCGAGTTCATCAATGTCGAATCCGAGTTCGCCGCGATGTCGGTGGCGATCGGCTCTTCGGCGGTCGGTGCGCGCACCTATACCGCCACCGCGAGCCAAGGCTTGCTGTTTATGGCCGAAGCGGTGTACAACGCCTCCGGCCTGGGTCTGCCGATCGTCATGACGGTGGCCAATCGCGCGATCGGCGCGCCGATCAACATCTGGAACGATCACTCGGACTCGATGAGTCAGCGCGATTGTGGCTGGATGCAGATTTTCGCCGAAAACAATCAGGAGGCGCTCGATCTGCATATTCAGGCGTTCAAGCTGGCCGAAGAACTCTCGTTGCCGGTGATGGTGTGTATGGACGGCTTCATCCTGACCCACGCTTACGAGCGCGTCGATGTGCCGACGCAGGAGCAAGTCGACGCCTTCTTGCCGCCGTATGTGCCGCGCCAATCGCTGGACCCCAGCGATCCGGTGTCGATCGGCGCCATGGTCGGCCCCGAAGTGTTCTCCGAAGTGCGCTATCTCGCGCACGCCAAACAACTGCAAGCCCTGGATCTGATCCCGCGTATCGCCGCCGACTTCAAGACCATTTTCGGGCGCGATTCGGGCGGTCTGGTGCGTCCCTATTGCCTGGAAGACGCCGACACCGTGGTGATCGCCTTGGGTTCGGTGCTCGGCACCATCAAGGATACGGTCGATGAGATGCGCGCCGAAGGGCATAAGATCGGCGTGCTCGGCATCGTTTCGTTCCGTCCCTTCCCACTCGCGGCGGTGCGCGACGCGGTGCAGCACGCAAAACGCGTGATCGTGCTCGAAAAGAGCTTGGCGATCGGCATCGGCGGCATCGTCGCCACCGACGTCAGAATGGCGATCGACCGCATGCCGATCAAGGTGCATACCGTGGTCGCCGGCCTCGGCGGACGCGCGATCACCAAAAGCAGCCTCAACCGCGTGTTCCATCAGGCGATCCACGATCAGATCGAACCGGTGCATTTCCTCGATCTCGACTGGAGCAAAGTCAACCGCGTGCTCGAACGCGAACGTCATCAGCGCCGCACCGGACCGATCGCCGAGAACATTCTGCGCGATGTAGGCGTCGTCGCCGCCAAACTTGCTTGAAGGAGAACCGCTCAATGGATCAAGAAATCAAGTTCTACCAGACCGGCACATTCACTGTCGGCAACCGACTGCTTTCGCCCGATCAACACTCGGTGCAAGCCGATGTCGGGCGCACCAACTCGCTCAACTCGGGTCACCGCGCGTGTCAAGGCTGCGGCGAAGCCTTGGGCGCGCGCTATGCGATCGACGCGGCGATGCGCGCCAGTAATAACCAACTGATCGCCGCCAACGCCACCGGCTGCCTCGAAGTGTTTTCGACGCCTTATCCCGAAACCTCGTGGCAGATTCCGTGGATCCACTCCCTATTCGGCAATACGGCGGCGGTCGCCACCGGTCTGGCGGCGGGGATGAAGGTCAAGGGTCGTAAGGAGGTGCGCGTCATCGCCCAAGGCGGCGACGGCGGCACCACCGATATCGGCTTCGGCTGCCTGTCGGGCATGTTCGAACGTAACGACGATGTGCTCTACATCTGTTACGACAACGAAGCCTATATGAACACCGGGGTGCAACGCTCGTCGGCCACGCCGCCGGCGGCGCGCACCGCCACCACCATGGCGGTCGGGCCGAATCCCGGCAATGTGTTCGGCCAAGGCAAGAACGTGCCGCGCATCGCCATGGCGCACGGCATTCCGTATGTCGCCACCGCCACCGTCGCCGACTTGCGCGATCTCGAAGACAAGGTCACCAAGGCGATGTCGATTCGCGGCGCACGCTATATTCATATCTTCGTGCCATGTCCCTTGGGTTGGGGCACCGCCTCGAACGACACCATCAAGATGGCGCGCCTGGCGCACGAATGCGGCATCTTCCCGGTGTTCGAAGCCGAGCATGGCGAAGTGACCGGCGTATCCAAGATACGTCGGCGTATTCCGGTCGAGGAATATCTCCAGCCGCAAAAACGTTACGCCCACCTGTTCGGCAAGAAGCCGATGGTGGAAACCATTGCCAAAATACAAGAAATGGCCGACCGTAACATCCGACGGTTCGGACTGCTCGAAGAGGGAGCTTACTGATATGGAAAAACCCTTTGCCATTACCCTGGACGTTGGCTCCTCGCTCGCCAACAAAACCGGCTCCTGGCGCACATTCAAGCCGGTGTATCTGGATCGCCTGCCGCCGTGCAACAACCAATGCCCGGCGGGCGAAGACATCCAAGGCTGGTTGTTTCACGCCGAATCCGGCAATTACGAGAAGGCTTGGCAGCATCTGGTGCGGGACAATCCCTTTCCCGCGATCATGGGCCGCGTGTGCTATCACTCGTGCGAAAGCGTCTGCAATCGCGGCAAACTCGACGAAGCGGTCGGCATCAATTCGGTCGAACATTTCCTCGGCGACGAGGCGCTGAAGCTCGGCTGGAAACTCCCCGCCCCCGCCCCCGACACCGGCAAGAAGGTGCTGATCGTCGGCGCCGGCCCATCGGGCATGTCGGCGGCCTATCATCTGCGTCGGCTCGGCCACTCCGTGACCGTGATGGAAGCCGGGCCGATGCTCGGCGGCATGATGCGCTTCGGCATTCCGAAATACCGCTTGCCGCGCGAGGTGCTCGACGCCGAAATGCAGCGCGTCGTCGATATGGGCGTGACGGTCGAACTCAACAGCAAAGTCGACAACATTCTCGAATCGATGAAGCTCGGCGGTTTCGACGCCGCCTTCCTCGCGGTCGGCGCGCATATCGGCAAGCGCGCGATGATTCCCGCCGGCGATGCGTCCAAGATCGTCGATGCGATTTCGGTGCTGCGCTCGATGGAGGGCGAGGATAAACCGATGCTCGGACGCCGCGTCGTCGTCTATGGCGGCGGCAACACCGCGATCGACGTCGCACGCACCGCCAAGCGCATGGGCGCCGAACCGATCATCGTCTACCGCCGCACGCGCGAGAAAATGCCCGCGCACGACTTCGAGGTCGAAGAGGCGCTGCAAGAAGGCGTGATGATCAAGTGGCTATCGACGATCAAACAGGCCGGCGACTCCTCGATCACCATCGAAAAGATGGCGCTCGACGCCAAGGGCTTCCCGCAACCGACCGGCGAATTCGAAACTATCGAAGCCGATTCGGTGGTGCTGGCGCTCGGTCAGGACGTCGACCTTGGACTGCTGAATGGCGTGCCGGGTCTGGAAGTCACCGACGGCGTGGTGAAAGTCGCGGCGAATATGATGACCGGCCATCCGGGCATCTTCGCCGGCGGCGATATGGTGCCGGCCGAACGTAATGTCACGGTGGGGATCGGCCATGGCAAGAAGGCGGCGCGCAATATCGATACGTGGTTGCGCGGCGAGGAATACCGCGCCGAACCCAAGCACGAATTGGCGACCTTCGAGCGACTCAACACTTGGTACTACAGCGATGCGCCCAAGACCGTGCGTCCGATGCTCGACATTATCCGCCGCCAGTCGACCTTCGACGAAGTGCAAGGCGGACTCGACGAAACCACGGCCTTATTCGAAGCGCGGCGTTGCCTGTCGTGCGGCAATTGCTTCGAGTGCGACAACTGTTACGGCGTCTGTCCGGACAACTCGGTGATCAAGCTCGGCCCCGGCAAGCGTTTCGAGTTCAATTACGACTATTGCAAAGGTTGCGGCATTTGCGTCACCGAATGCCCTTGCGGCGCAATCAAGATGGTGCCCGAAGAGAGCTGAGGTCGGTCATCGTTTGTCGTAGTACGACGGGGGTGGCGCGGCAGCCATCCCCGTTTTTTTTAGTCGCGCGGCGGCGCACTGGTTAGCGAAGTGGTTTGATTTCTCAGCATAAACATCGCCGCGCCCAGCGTCGTGGCGACGACCATGCCGCCAGCCAGCCAAAGCGTGCTGCTCCAGAGGATGGGCACGATCAAAGCGGCGGAAAAGGCGTTGAGGCCGGTTTGCACCGCGCCGTAACAACTGGAGGCCAGGCCGCGACGTTCGGGAAATAAATCCAAGGCCAACAACTGCATACTCGGCATCGCCATCGCCATGCCGATGGAAAATAACGGCAGCGGCGCGATCGACCAGGGAATGCCGGGCGCCATCGTTAAGTTCACCGCCAAATTCAGTAGGGCGGCCAGCGCCATCAAGGCGTAACCGCCGAATATGGTGCGGATCGGTGAAATCCGCCCCGCCGCTTGGCCGGATAAATAGGCGCCGAGCGCCATGCCGCCGACGACCGGAGCGAACATGGTGGCGAAGGCTTGCGGCGAGAGCTTGAGATGTTGGATCAGAAACACCGGTGCGGCCAATACATACATAAAGATGGCGTTGAAATTCAATGCGCCGGCAACGGCCAGACGGCGGAATCGACGATGCAGCAGCACATCGCAGTAGGCGCGCGCCAAGCCTTTCCAGTACAAGGGCTGGCGTTTCTCCGGCGCCAAGGTTTCGGGCAGCCAGCGCCGACAGACGCCGAGCATCAGCGCGGAAAACAGCGCCAGAAACCAGAAAATGCCTCTCCAGTCGGCAAGCAGCAAAATCCAGCCGCCGATCATGGGCGCGACCGCCGGCGCGATCGAGAACAACATCATGATCTTCGACAGCATGCGTTGCGCTGCGGGACCGTCGAACAAATCGCGCACGATGGCGCGCCCGACGACGATGCCGACGCCGGCGCTTAAACCTTGCAGCATGCGTCCGCACCAGAGCATAGCCACATCGGTCGCCAGCGCGCAGACGATAGACGACACCATAAAGACGCCGAGTCCGGCCAGTACGATGCGCCGACGGCCCCAAGCGTCCGAGAGCGAGCCGTGCCATAGCATCATAAACGCGAACGGGATCAGATACGCGGTCAGGGTTTGCTGAATTTCCAGTTCGCTAGCATGCAGATCGCGCGCCATCGCCGGAAAAGACGGCAAGTAGGTGTCGATGGCGAACGGGCCGATCATGGTGACGGCGGCAAGTAGATAGGCCAGACGGTTCTGTCGCATCGTTTTCGGAATAAAGCAGCTTATGCGTACCGGCCAAACCGGCGTCGCCGGCAGCCGTCTCGCCAGCGCCGACTTTTAGTCGCGCAAACCGCGCATCAAATCCGCTTGAATATCCACCAAGCTCTCGAGGCCGACGGCGATGCGCAATAAGCCTTCGCCGATGCCCGAGGCGGCGCGCGCCTCGGCGCCGATGCGCGCATGCGTGGTGGTGGCCGGATGGGTGATGGTGGTTTTGGTGTCGCCGAGATTGGCGGTAATCGAGAGCAAACGGCAATGATCGACCACGCGCCAGGCCGCCGCTCTAGGATCCTCAGCTTTGACGTCGAACGAGACGATGGCGCCGCCGCTGGCCTGCTGGCGTTGCGCCAAGGAGTGTTGCGGATGCGAAGGCAAGCCGGGGTAATACACGCG
>DATETD010000161.1:0-2802 GCA_035283885.1 Rhodocyclaceae bacterium | reverse complement strand
CGGCTCGGTAATCAGCCGATACATCAGAAACCCCCAGACGTTATATAAAAATTTCATGCGACCTCCTTGTGGGCTTGATCCGGCGCGTCGGCGCCGAGTTTTGGGCGGGTCATTCCAGTCAGGTAGAATATGTAGTCCACACAACACATCCTATGAAAGGAATGACCCATGAGCCTGACCTACTACCGCTACACCTGTCGTGTCGGCGAATTTCGCCTCGTCCCGGATCGAAACGGACGCTGGAATGCGATGTTCGACGACGAAGGACTGGGCAGCTACGCCACCGTCCATCAGGCCTTGGAAGATTTGGTTGGAGGACATACCTATTGGCCCTCCTGTGGCGATCCGTCGGAACTCGGATTACCGGACGACTTATCCGGCTGGGAAGCCATCGCGGTGCGCCGCTGAACGATCTCATCCAGCATCGCCGACGCCATCGACAACAAATCGTCCTGGGACATGCGCAACCGCACCGCCCCATCTGCGGTATCGACGGAAAACGCGATATCGCCATCGTCCGACGGACGCAACACGGCACGCGGCTTGGCTTGAATGTAGCGTGGTGGAATCATGCAGCCTCCTTATGGGGTTGATCCGGCGCGTCAGCGCCGAGTTTTGCTTCTCTAAAGGCGCGAACAATGAAACCATCCGGTGGGCCGTTGAGCGGGTCGTAGCACGCGAGGAGCTGACCATCGAGCGAGAAATACATATAAATCATACGTTCGGGATTTTCCGGCGAACCGTCGCCACGCATCGCGTCCACAAAAATCACCTGAACGACTTGCGCTTTAACCGGAGAAACATGCATGTCAATCGACATAAAACACCTCAATCTTGTCTTGGAGGCCGCCACCGAAATCGAGGCGTTGCTCAACCGTTTGCCGCCGATGGCGAATGATTCTGCGTTGCAAAGAATTCGATCCTTGTGCATTCAAATGCGCGGCGTCGATAGCTACATCAGCGAGAAAAGCGGCGCGATCGAAGCACGCGCCGCGCGCTACCTTTCCGCCCGCAAGCACACCAGCCATCCGAGCGGCGCATTCGCTTTGCGTGACGAAATAACCCACGACCTGCTGAATCGCATCCGGCAGCAGGTCGATACCTTGAAGAGGCAAAGGTAATGCGCTCACGCGACCTCCTTATGGGCTTGATCCGGCGCGTCGGCGCCGAGTTTTTCAAAAAAATCAGCCAGTTTTTGGATGGTATGCACCGACGGCGACTTAACGCTGCCTTGAGCAATTTTGACGACGGTAGCATACGGAACACCAGACCCGACAGCAATATTGAAACGCGTCACGCGCCCGTCGCGCAGTCGCCCCATCACAAAATCGTAGAGTTTTATTTTGGTATCCATAGATGAGCATCCTAGCCGTATACGGCTTACTTGTCAAGTCACATAAGGTTACTCGAATGTGGGTAAATACGCCGATGTCTATCACCCGAAAATATGTCGCTGAGAACCTGCGCCGCTGGATGGTCGAGACCCCCTCGCTATCCACGCAGACCAGTGTCGCCAAAAAAGCGGGAATCGCTCAATCGCATATCGGTCGAATTCTCCGAGAGGAATCTTCGGCGACCGTAGACATGCTCGAAGCGATCGCGCATGCGTTTCGCCGATTGCCGGAAGAGCTGCTCGTATCACCGTCGATCGACGACTCGCTTTCATCGAAAAAATCTAAGACGCAAATCTCTCTGATCGTTGCTGCATTTTCTCAAGAAGAGCAGCGCCTCATAGAGGGTTATCGAGAGGCGTCGCAGCGCGATAAAGAGCACATGCTCTGGATGGCAGATCGTGCCATGCGGGATTTCTCACCGCGCAGCGAGAGCAGAAACAGCTAACCCGGCCTCGCTTGCGCTTGGTTAAGGGTTAGCCTATTTACATAACTAAAGTTATAGAATCCTCGCGAACGAGCCAACGGCAAAAGATCGCATTTGGCGTAAATGCCGGCAAGTAAGTATTGACGTCCGCGCCTTCGCCCCATATACTTCGCTTGCGTTTATGAAGTCCTCCCGCGACAAAGCGTCGCGGCCCCGGTTGCCCGCGCGACTGGATTGATGTCACCCCGATGGGCTTGCCCCGTCGGCCCTGAGACCCTGCGGTTTCGGAGCGTATCCCCATGAGGCTCACCCTCTTGGCCCTGGCCGCGCACGCGGCCAGTTTTCTTTGTACTCTGGGCATGTGAAATGGGCGAAAAAAAACGCGTAATGGCCTTCGTCGATGGCTTTAATCTTTATCATGCCATCGACGACTTGGATATCGACCCCAAAAGCCATCGTCCGCGCCGTCAAAAACAGCATCTGAAATGGCTGAATATTTGGTCGATGGCATCGGCGTTCGCACCACCCAGCCGTGAAACGATCGTTGCAGTGCATTATTTCTCGGCGTTCGCAACATGGCTACCCGATGCCCACCAACGCCACCGCGAATACGTCCGCGCCCTTGAGGCAACTGGCGTGCATGTGGTCATGGGGAATTTCAAGAAAAAATTTCGCTCATGTAACAGTTGCAAAACCACATGGACCGGCCACGAAGAGAAGGAGAGCGACGTCAATATCGCGCTCCACTTACTGGATATGGCGTATCAAGATGCTTACGATAAGGCATTCCTCGTCACAGCCGATACCGATCTAGTACCTGCGATCAAGATGGTAAGAAGTCGATTTCCAGAGAAGGAAGTGGTTGCGCTGATCCCAAAAAATCGTTTCCAGCATGCGATGGAACTCCGGCAGGCGTGTAATAGCGCAAGCCGCATTGAGGAGTCGCATATCGAAAAAAACCTGTTCGATAGCTCGATTACGCTG
>DATETD010000160.1:0-4387 GCA_035283885.1 Rhodocyclaceae bacterium | reverse complement strand
AAAAGCCCTTGTATTACGGTTGGCAAGGCGAGGCCTTCGTTTTCGGTTCGGAACTGAAGGCGCTGGCGGCGCATCCGGCGTGGCGAGGCGCGGTGGATCGCGACGCCTTGGCGCTTTACATGCGTTACGGCTATGTTCCTTTGCCGTATTCGATCTGGCGCGGCGTCTCCAAGCTGTTGCCGGGCAGCTATTTGACACTCAAGCCCGAGCACTTTGCGCAACGATCCGTCCCGCCAGCGCCGACTTTCTATTGGCGCGCCGCCGAGATTGCAGCGCTCGCGCCGCAGACGCCGCCCGACGACGCCAGCGCCATCGAGCAACTCGACCGACATTTGCGCGCCGCCGTGGCGGGACAAATGGTCGCCGATGTGCCGCTGGGCGCGTTTCTCTCGGGCGGCGTTGATTCCTCGACCATCGTCGCCTTGATGCAGGCGCAATCCGCGCAGCCGGTGCGCACCTTTTCGATCGGTTTCGCCGAGGGCGATTACGACGAGGCGGTGCATGCCAAAGCGGTGGCGGCGCACCTCGGCGCGCAGCATAGCGAATGGTATGTGACGCCGCGCGATGCGCTTGACGTCATCCCGCGCTTGGCGGAAATGTACGACGAGCCGTTCGGCGATTCCTCGCAGATTCCGACGCATCTGGTGTCGGCGATGGCGCGGCGTCAGGTGACGGTGAGCCTGTCGGGCGACGGCGGCGACGAATTGTTCGGCGGCTATAACCGCTATTTCTGGGGACGCTCGATTTGGCGGCGCATCGGCCCATGGCCGCGCGGCTTGCGTCAGGCGGCGGGCGGGGCGGCGCTGGCCTTGAGTCCGACGGCCTGGGATCGTTTGGGGCGGATGCTGCCGCGCCGTTGGCGCCAGCCGATGTTCGGCGACCGCGTGCATAAACTCGCCGGGGTGATCGATGTGGCGAATACCGACGAGCTGTACCGGCGACTGGTGTCGCAGCATCGCGAGCCGGAGTCCTTGGTAATCGGCGCGCACGAAGCGCCGCTTTGGGCCGACGTGCAGGCGGCGGAGTTCGCGCGCAGCCCGCGCGGCGCGGATTTCACCGAACGCATGATGTTCCACGATCTGGTCGGCTATTTGAGCGACGATATCCTCGCGAAAGTCGATCGAGCGGCGATGGCGGTGAGCCTGGAAACGCGCGTGCCTTTGCTCGATCATCGCGTGGTCGAATTCGCGTGGTCTTTGCCGTTGTCGTTGAAAATCCGCGATGGCCAGGGTAAATGGTTGTTGCGTCAGGTTTTATATCGCTATGTGCCGCGCGAGTTGATCGAGCGGCCCAAGCAAGGTTTCGGCGTTCCCTTGGATCTGTGGTTGCGCGGCCCTTTGCGCGACTGGGCCGAGGCCTTGCTCGACGAGGCGCGTTTGCGGCAAGAAGGCCTGCTCCATCCGGCGCCAATCAGGCGTAAATGGGAGGAGCATTTGTCGGGGCGACGCAACTGGCAATATTGGTTATGGAACGTATTGATGTTTCAGGCATGGCGCGAGCGCTGGCTGTGAGACTATTTATCCTTGAAAAAGCAGTTGTCCACGAAAAACTCGAAAAGCACGAAAATAATCAAAGGCATGCTTGCCTTTTGGCTTGCACCCGATAGCTGAATAAGCTCCCAGTGCAACCTATTGTTTCTGTTCGTGTCTTTCGTATTTTTCGTGGACAATAGAGGTTTTAGGTTTATGGAATATTTGGTATGAAGGTTTGTCAGCTTTGCGCCGTGGATTTCACGCTCAAGAATTTTCTGCTGCCCTTGATCGACGGCATGCAGCAGGCCGGTTGGCAGGTGACGGCGGTGTGTTCGGATGGTCCGGCAATTGCGGGTCTGCGCGAACGCGGTTATCGCATCGAGACGCTGACGATCGCGCGCAGTCTGAATCCATGGCGCGCACTGCGTTCCTTGCTGGCGCTGATCGCCCTGTTTCGGCGCGAACGCTACGATGTCGTGCATGTGCATACGCCGGTCGCGGCTTTGATCGGACGGATGGCGGCGTTCGCGGTCGGTACGCCCTTGGTGGTGTATACCGCGCACGGTTTTTATTTCCACGATGAAATGCCGTACTGGAAGCGCTGGATTTTCGTGATGCTTGAGCGTTTCGCCGGCTTATTCACCGATATCTTGTTTTCGCAAAGCAGCGAAGACGTCGAAGATGCCGTGAAGGAAAAGATCGCCGCGCGCGCGCGCGTGCTGGCGATCGGCAATGGCGTCGACGTAGCGCGCTTTACGCCGTCGCGCGTGGCCCCTGCCGCGCAGCTACGCCAAAGCTTGGGCATTCCGCCGCAAGCGTTTGTCGTCGGCTTGATCGGTCGGCAAGTGCGCGAAAAAGGCGTGGCCGAATTCTTGACGGCGGCGACGACCTTGGCGACGCGCTACCCGCAGGTTTGGTTTCTACTGATCGGCGAACGCTTGGCGAACGATCATGCAAATGGCGTCGAGGCCGAATTCGCCCAGGCCAAGCAGGCGTTAGGCTCGCGCTTAGTGGCGCCGGGACTGCGCGGCGATATTCCGGAATGCATTGCGGCGATGGACGTCTTCTGTCTGCCGTCGTGGCGCGAAGGCATGCCGCGCACGATTATCGAAGCGATGATGATGGCGAAGCCGGTGGTGGCGACCGATATTCGCGGCGCGCGCGAAGAAGTCGTCGCCGAAGAGACCGGCTTGCTGGTGGCGACGCGCGCGCCCCAGCAACTCGCGGCGGCGCTGGAACGTTTGATTCTCGATCCGGCGTGGGGCGAACGTCTGGGTCGCGCCGGGCGCGAACGCGCCTTACGCTTATACGACGAAACCAAGGTGGTGGCCTTGCAGTTGCAGCGCATCGCGCAAGCCGCGCAGCAAAAGGGCATCGTATGATGCCGTGGTCGATTTCCGCTGCGGTCGCCGCCGGCGTAGCGATCGTCATGCTTCTAGCCTTACTGAAGCGTGCGCACGCTTTGCCGCTCGACCAGCCGAACCATCGTTCTTTGCATACGAGGCCGACGCCGCGCATCGGCGGATTGGCCTTGTTTCCGGCGGCAGTTGGCGGCGCGTGGAGCGGCGGCCTATCGAACGACGAAAGCCTATTGCTGGCATGCGCTGCCGGCCTATTCGTACTCTCGATCGCCGACGACCGGCACGACTTGCCCGTCAGACTGCGCTTAGGCGTGCATCTGCTGTTATCCGGGCTGGCCGCCTACCTGTTGTTCGGCGCCACGCCGTGGCTGATTCCGGCGGCGTTGGCGCTGGGCTGGATGACCAATCTGTACAACTTTATGGACGGCGCCAACGGCTTGGCCGGCGGTATGGCGGCGATAGGCTTCGCCGGCTTGGCGGCGGCCTCGCACGACGTGGTGTTGGCCGCCGCCGTGGTCGGCGCGGCCTGCGGCTTTTTGCTGTTCAATTTCGATCCGGCGCGGGTGTTTCTCGGCGACGCCGGATCGATACCTTTGGGCTTTCTCGCGGGCGGCCTAGGCTTGCAGGGCGTAGCGCAGGGGCAGTGGCCGCTGTGGTATCCGCTGCTGGTGTTCTCCCCATTCATTGTCGACGCCAGCGTCACCTTGCTGCGGCGCGCGTGGCGGCGCGAGAAAGTCTGGCAGGCGCATCGCGAACATTATTTCCAGCGGTTAATTCGTATGGGTTGGCCGCATCGCCGGCTGGCGCTCGCCGAGTACGCCCTGATGTCGCTTTGCGGCCTTTCCGCCTACGGCATGCTGAGGCTGGAGAGCCGCGCGCAAATGCTCGGTCTTGCGCTCTGGGGAGCGATTTATCTGATGCTAATGATCGCGATCGACCGTCGTTGGCGCGCATTTGGGGATGGGCATGGATCGTAGCCTGATGATTTTTCTGCACGACCTCTTGATGGCGGTGCTAGCCTGGATCGGCGCCTATTGGTTGCGGTCGAATCTGGAAGCGCCGCCCGATTTCCGCGCAGCGATGGTCAATACCCTGGCGATCGTCGCCGCAGTGCAAGGCATCGTTTTCTACGCCTTCGGTCTGTATCGCGGCGTATGGCGTTTCGCCAGCGTATCGGATTTGAAGCGCATTCTGCTGGCCGTCGGCGTCGCGGCCCTGGCGACGCCGACGATGCTGACGATGGCGCAACAGCATGCGCCGCGCTCGGTGTATATCCTCGATCCCTTGCTGCTGGTGATGCTGATGGGCGGCGTGCGCTTTACCTATCGCGCCTGGAAAGACGGGCATTTCTTTCTGCGGCGCACCGGCGTCGGCACGCCGGTATTGATCGTCGGCGTCGGCGAATCGGCGATGGGGCTGATCAAGACCTTGGCAACCAACCAGACATGGCGCGTCGTCGGCTTTGTGCATACGCGCGCCAATCAAGCCGGGCGGCAGATCGGCGGCGTGCCGATTCTCGGCGGTTTGGACCACATCGCGCAACACGCCGAACGC
>DATETD010000159.1:0-3963 GCA_035283885.1 Rhodocyclaceae bacterium | reverse complement strand
AAGCCACGCGCAGGAAGCGTATCGAAAAGTCGGCGCTGGCGAGACGGCTAGCCGAAAACGACACTTCAGTGCGCTACCTCCACCCGATTGCGGCCGCCATGCTTGGCGCGATACAGCGCCTCGTCGGCGCGTTTGATCAGGCTGCGGCTGTCTTCGTTGTTTTCCAGCATCGCCACGCCGATGCTGACCGTCACCGAGATGGTCTTGCCGTCGCCGATGGCGATCGGCAAGCTGGCGATACGTTTGCAGAGCCGCTCGGCGATCGTCGCCGCATCGCCGAGGCTGGTTTCGGGCAGCAGGGCGATAAATTCTTCGCCGCCGTAACGCCCGGCGAAATCGGTCTTGCGCAGGAATTGACCGATTTCGCGCGAAACGTCGCGCAGTACGAAATCGCCCGAGGTATGACCGAGGTTGTCGTTGACGTCCTTGAAACGGTCGATATCCAACATGATCAGCGAGAGTATCCCGTAGCGCCGCGCGCGCAGCACTTCCTGGTCGAGCAACTCCGACAGGCGACGACGATTGTATAAGCCCGTCAAGCCATCCGTGGTCGCCAGCCGATCCAACTCCTTGTTTTGCGTCATCAATCGCGTCAGCAGGCGCGCAAGCTTGTTGTGCATCGCATCGATCTCGTCGCCCTCGGCCAGCCTGACCAACAAGTTGGGATCGATTTCGCGTTTGCCCATATAGTCCTTGAGCCGTTCGATGCGGCGCAACAGGCGTCCGTCGAGCATGCGGAATTGATACCAGATCAAGCCGCCGATCAACAGGCCGGAGCCGGCGATCAAGCTGGTTTGAAACCATAGACGAAACAGCAATTCCTGACGCCGCTCCTCGATCGCCGCGTCGAGATCGGCGGCCAATACGCTGGTATACCCCGCCAAGCGCGTCGATTGCTCGCTCATCTGCCGCGCCAAGTCGCGCTCGCGACGGCGATACTCTCTGAGACGATCCGGCCCCAAATCCTCGCCCGCCGCCGTGCGGTGACGCACCGTTTCCACCAATTGCTCCCCCGCGCGATGCAAGGCCTGCGCCGCCGTCAGCAAGTTCTGTTTCGATTCCTGTTTTTCGGTGAACTCGATCATTTCCTTGAGGTTGGCGTCGAACATCAGCCATTGGTCGTTGAGCATGTCGCGCATCGACTGCCATTCGCCTTGCGTAAATGCCAATGTCACCTGCACCGCCGATGCGCTTACGTTTTGCGCATCGCCATGCAAACGGTGCGCCGCCTGCCAGCGCGGCACGAAGGTGTTCTGCAATTCCCCCAAGCCTTCGTGCAAACTGTATTGCGTATACAGCAGCACGGCGGTCAAGAAAGCCACCGCCACGCCCATCGCCAGCGAATAACGCCGAAACAAGGCGCCTACGCTACGCATCGGGCTAGTGCTCACCCCCTCGGGTTTAGTCTTCGGTACACTGAACTTCATATCGCTCGACGGCAGACTCCGCACAACCAGGAGCCTGAATGATACGATGTTCCGACGCAGGTACTAAAGCGTCCACACGAATCGCGCGAAAAAAGAGGAAAAATCATGCAAGTCACGTTATCGAAGCGACGTTTTTCGCGATGGCTCGCGTTGGCGCTGTTGTTTTGCCTCGCCGGCGCCGCCCTGGCCGACACCCTGCAGCGGGTGCGCAAGCATGGCGCGGTGCGTTGCGCGGGCGACACCACCGCCGGATTCAACAACCTCGGCAGCGACGGTCGTCCGCGCGGATTCGATGTCGATTTCTGCCGCGCCGTCGCCGCCGCCGTGCTCGGGCGCGCCGATGCGATCGAAATCCAGCGCATCAATTCCGCGAATAAATACAAGGCGCTGGCGCGCGGCGACGTCGATATCGCCTTCGGCATGTCCACTTGGACCTACCAACGCGATGTCGCGATGGGAACGCGCTTCGTCACGCCGACGCTGTTCGACGGCCAGGGCTTCATGGTCTGGTCGGACAGCAAAATTCAGCGCCTCAAGGACGCCAAGGGCGCCAAAGTCTGCGTGCAAAGCGGCACCACGGGCATCGCCAATCTAAAAGAAATCTCGCTGATACAAAATCTCGATCTGAAATTTATCGAATCGAGTTCCGCCGAGCAGCGCATCGAACGCTTTGCGCGTCGCGACTGCGAGATGCTGACCGGCGATCGCTCGGAACTGGCGGCGCAGCGCGCCACCAAAGCCATCGACGTCACGCGCTGGCGGCTGCTCGAAGAAACCATCTCGCGCGAACCCTTGGGGCCGTATGTGGCGCATGGCGACGAACGCTGGTTTGCGATTGTGCGCTGGGCGATGCTGGTGCCGCAGATTGCCGAATACCGCGCTTTGGATACCAAACTGCTCGACACGCTCGTCGGCAAGGACGCCGATAGCGAACTGCTGCGCCTGGCCGGCAAGGAGCGCGGCTTCGGCGCGCCGCTCGGACTCGACGACGGCTGGGCCTGGCGCATCCTGACGCAAGTCGGCGATTACCGCCAGATCTTCGACCGCAATCTCGGCATCGACAGCACGATCCGCATGGAGCGTGGCCCAAACCGCCCAGCGCATCAAGGCGGACTATTCATGCCTCCATCCTTGCGCTGAAGCGATGACGGCAAACGCGTCGATCCGTCCCGCCAGCGCCGACTTTTCGCGCACGCCGCTCTTACCTCGGCTATATGCTCGGCTCACGCGTTGGTGGCGTATCGACCGTCCGCCCGAAGCCGCGCCTATCGTGCTCGACCGGCGGCGCGTGTATATCCTGCCGACCCGACCGGGCCTCGCCTATGCCGTCGCCTTGTTGACGATCCTGCTCGGCGCGATGAATTACAACCTCAGCCTCGGCCATGCCTTGGTGTTTTTATTGGTCAGCCTGGGACTGGTGACGATACTGCACAGCTTTCGCAATCTGGTGCAACTCTCGATCCGCCCCGGACGCTGCGACCCGGTGTTCGCCCACCAGCCAGCGCGCTTCGAACTGCTGATCGAAAACCCCCGGCCCGAAATGCGCTACGCCCTGCGGCTGACGCTCGCTCAACAAGCGCCGCTGGAAATCGATCTCGCCGCGCACAGCACCGCCGCCGTCAGCTTGCGCCTGCCCGCGACGCGACGCGGCTGGCTGCCGCTGCCGCGCGTGACGATAGAAACCACCTGGCCGCTCGGACTGATACGCGCCTGGGGCTATGCGCGCCCCGAGATGCGTTGTCTGGTGTATCCGGCGCCCGCCGCCGCCGCGCCGCCGCTGCCCTGGAGCGGCGAGTCGGCACGCGGCGGCGTCAGGGAAGGACGCGGCGCCGACGACTTCAACGGCCTGCGCAATCATCAGCTTACCGACTCGCCGCGCCATGTCGCCTGGAAGGCCGTGGCGCGCCAACATGAAGGCGGACTGCTCACCAAGCTGTTCGCCGGCGCCGCCGCCGATAACCTCTGGCTCGATTGGCATGCGCTGCCGCCGACCTTGGATACCGAACAGCGCCTTTCCATCCTCACGCGCTGGATACTCGACGCCGACGCCGCCGGACTGTCGTGGGGATTGATCTTGCCCACGCTCAAACTCGCCGCCGGCCACGGCCCGACGCACCTCGCCGCCGCCTTGCGCGCGCTGGCGCTATTCGACCATGGCGCGACTTAACCGCCCCGTCAGCCGCCGCCAAACGCACTGGCTGCTGGCTAGCGCCCTCGCCGCTTTCCTGCCGCTGACGCCGTATTTACCGCTCTGGCTCAGCGCAGGCGCCGGCGCGATGTTCCTGTGGCGCGGCCTGCTGAATTGGCGACAATGGCGACAGCCGCCGCGCATCCTGATGGTGCTGTTGGTGTTTATCGGCGTCGGCGCGGTGCTGTTTCAATATCGCAGCTTGATGGGCCGCACCCCCGGCGTTTCGATGCTGGCGATCTTTCTTTCGCTCAAACTGCTCGAACTGCGCAGCGCGCGCGACGCCATCGCCAGCGCCTTGCTATGCTACTTTCTGGTGCTCGGGCAATTTCTATTCACTCAAACTCT
>DATETD010000158.1:0-2219 GCA_035283885.1 Rhodocyclaceae bacterium | reverse complement strand
GCCCTGGGCTTCGTGTTTTATCCGCCGAGTCCGCGCTATGTGTCGCCCGCGCGCGCGGCGGAGTTGTCGGCGCGGATGCCGCCGTTCGTTACGCGCGTCGGTCTGTTTGTGAACGAGTCGCCGCAGCGCGTGCGCGAGATTTTGGCGCAAACGCCGTTGGATTTATTGCAATTTCATGGTGACGAAGATGCGGTCTATTGCAGCCAATTCGCACGGCCCTGGATCAAGGCGGCGCGGGTGAGGCCGGGGTGCGATTTGCTAGAATACGCGACCGCTTTCCGGGGGGCGCAGGGCTTGTTGCTCGACGCCTTCGTCGACGGTTTCGGCGGCGGCGGCGCGACCTTCGATTGGTCGCTGATTCCGCTGTCCTTGCCTTTGCCGACGGTGTTGTCGGGCGGATTGCATGCCGGGAATGTCGCCGCAGCGATTCGGCGCATCCGGCCTTGGGCCGTGGATGTGAGCAGCGGGGTCGAAAGCGACGTCAAAGGCGTCAAGGACGCCCGCAAAATTTATGAATTCATTAGCGCAGTGAGAACCGCAGATGCCGCAATTAGCCTATAACCTACCCGATGAACGCGGTCATTTTGGACCGTATGGCGGCATATTCGTCGCCGAAACCCTGATGCCGGCCTTGGCCGAGCTCGGCGAAGCCTACGCGGCGGCGCAGGCGGACCCGGCGTTCCGCGCCGAATTCGCGTCCGATCTTGCGCACTACGTCGGTCGTCCGAGTCCGGTTTATCATGCCGAACGCTGGTCTTCTTTGCTCGGCGGCGCGCAGATTTATCTCAAACGCGAAGATCTGAATCATACCGGCGCGCATAAAATCAACAATTGCATCGGCCAGGCGCTGCTTGCGCGTCGCATGGGCAAGCAACGCGTGATCGCCGAAACCGGCGCAGGCCAGCACGGCGTGGCGACGGCGACGGTCGCGGCGCGCTTCGGCATGGAATGCGTGGTGTATATGGGATCCACCGATATCGCGCGTCAGGCGGCCAATGTTTATCGCATGAAACTGCTCGGCGCCGAAGTCGTGCCGGTCGAATCCGGCTCCAAGACGCTGAAGGACGCGCTCAACGAGGCGATGCGCGACTGGGTGACCAACGTCGGCGACACCTTTTACATCATCGGCACGGTCGCCGGTCCGCATCCGTATCCGATGATCGTGCGCGATTTCCAATCGATTATCGGCGAGGAATGCAAGACGCAGATGCCGGCCCTGATCGGTCGCCAGCCCGACGCGGTGATCGCCTGCATCGGTGGCGGTTCGAATGCTATGGGGATTTTTCATCCGTATATCGACGTGCCGGAAGTCAAGCTGATCGGCGTCGAAGCCGCAGGCTTCGGGCTGGATTCGGGCAAACATTCCGCCTCGCTGACCGCCGGCCGGCCCGGCGTGCTGCACGGCAACCGCACCTATCTGCTGCAAGACGAAAACGGCCAGATCACCGAAACGCATTCGATTTCGGCCGGCCTCGACTATCCGGGCGTCGGCCCCGAGCACGCCTGGCTCAAAGACAGCGCGCGCGCCGAGTATGTCAGCATCACCGACGCCGAGGCGTTGCAAGCGTTTCACGACCTATGCCATTTCGAAGGCATCATCCCCGCTTTGGAGTCGAGCCACGCGCTCGCCTACGCCGCCAAACTCGCGCCGACCTTGTCTAAGGATAAGGTGCTGCTGGTGAATCTATCGGGCCGCGGCGACAAGGATATGCAGACGGTGGCGGAGCAGTCGGGGATGACGTTGTAACGGTTTAGCGTGTAGGATCGAAGTACTCTCCGTCTCGCCAGCGCCGACTTTTTGGTGCGTCGTGAAAAGGCGCAGTTTCACAGCAGGAGCAAACCCTGCCAAGCAACTTTCGCTCCAGTTGGTAGCAAAACTGGAGCAATCGTGGAGGTGACGAAGCGCTTGAAGCCTCTGGATCATGTAAGCGACTTGGCGAACGTGCGGGCCGTAACGTCATTGGGTTCCGCTACATCGCACCGTCCTTTACGCGTCAATCGGATAGATAGCATCCTTGCCTTAGAGTGAACCATGCAAATCGCAAACCCAATCTACGATGCCGTTTTCAAATACCTGCTGGAAGATAATCAGGTGGCGAAACTGATGCTGTCGACGCTTCTGGGCGAAGAGGTTGTCGAACTGCATTTCAGCCCGCAAGAACGCACGACGGAGATCGGTTCGAGGAATCTGACGGTCTACCGCCTCGACTTTGCCGCGA
>DATETD010000157.1:0-3814 GCA_035283885.1 Rhodocyclaceae bacterium | reverse complement strand
GTCGTCGAACAGTCCGCCAAATCCTTGCTGTCGCCCTGCGTCAAGGTGTTTTTCTCGACGAAAGCGCAAACACATATCAAGCCCGAATCGATCGACCTGTCGCGCCCCGGCGCGAACGACCGCATCGTCGGTCGCGAAGATCCCGTTAAGTGGGGTTTCAAAAACCTCGAAAGATTATGGGCGATGGCATGATTCTAAAAACCTCTTTTATCCACGAAAAACACGAAAGACACGAACAAAAGCAATAGCATGTAGGTTGGGCTGACGCTAGGAAGCCCAACGTATTGTTTATGCAACGAAATGTTGGGCTTCCTTCGTCAGCCCAACCTACCGACTTTTCGTGGACAACTGTTTTTTCGGCTGATCGCCGCCGTTCAGCGTTGCGGTGGATGCAGCACCGTTTCGAGCGCGCGCGGCAAGGTGTCGGGATAATCCTGACTGAAATGCAAGCCGCGGCTCTCATGTCGTAGTTGTGCGCTTTTGACGATCAAATGGGCGGTCAATACCAGATTGCGCAATTCGATCAAGTCGTTGCCGACGCGGAAGTTGGCGTAATACTCGTCGATTTCTTTTTCGAGCAAATGGATGCGATGCAGCGCACGTTCCAGGCGCTTATTGGTGCGCACGATGCCGACATAATCCCACATAAAGCGGCGCAATTCTTCCCAGTTATGCGAGATCACGATTTCCTCGTCGGCGTCGCGCACGCGGCTTTCGTCCCAGAGCGGCAGGGCTAGCGGCGCTTGTTCGGGGGCGGCGAGGATGTCTTGCGCCGCCGCCGCCGAGAACACCAGGCATTCGAGCAAGGAGTTCGACGCCAAGCGGTTCGCGCCATGCAGGCCGGTAAACGCCGTTTCGCCGAGCACATACAGACCCTGCAGATCGGTGCGCGCCGCCAGATCGGCGACCACGCCGCCGCAGGTGTAATGCGCCGCCGGCACCACCGGAATCGGATCGGTGGTGATGTCGATGCCCAGCTCCAGGCAGCGCCCGTGAATATTCGGGAAATGATTCACGAGGAATTCGGGCGACTTGGCCGTCATGTCGAGGAACACGCAGTCCAGGCCGTGACGTTTCATTTCGTAATCGATCGCGCGCGCTACGATGTCGCGCGGCGCCAATTCGGCGCGGCTATCGTGTTCGGGCATAAAACGCTTGCCGTCGGGCAGGCGCAACAAGCCGCCTTCGCCGCGCAAGGCTTCGGAGATCAGAAAGGATTTGGCGTGCGGATGGTATAAGCAAGTGGGATGGAATTGGATGAATTCCATATTGGCGACGCGGCAACCGGCGCGCCACGCCATCGCCACGCCGTCGCCGGTGGCGGTATCGGGATTGGTGGTGTAGAGATATACCTTGCCCGCGCCGCCGGTAGCGATGGCGGTATGCTGCGCCTCCAGCGTCAACACGCGATCGTTTTCGATATCGAGCACATACGCGCCGAGGCAGCGATTGCGCGCCTGGCCCAGCTTGGCGGCGGTAATCAAATCGACGGCGATATGCTGTTCGAGGATCGTGATGTTGGGGTGATCCCGCACCTGTTCGGTCAGGGTGTCTTGCACCGCCAAACCGGTCGCGTCCGCCGCATGGATGATGCGCCGGTGGCCGTGGCCGCCCTCGCGCGTCAGGTGAAAGCCCAAGGGCGAATCGTCGGTGGTGAACGGTACGCCGCGCCCGATCAGCCAATCGATCGCGGCGCGTCCATGTTCGACCACAAAACGCGTGGCGGCGTAATCGCACAGGCCGGCGCCGGCGGTCAGCGTGTCCTGAAAATGCGCTTCTATCGTATCGATAGGATCGAGCACCGCAGCAATCCCGCCTTGCGCCCGCGCCGAGGCGGAGTCTTCGAGCGATCGTTTGCTGATCAAGGCGACGCGACGGTGGTCGGCCAACCGCAAGGCCAGCGATTGGCCGGCCAAACCGCTGCCGACGATGAGAACGTCGAAATGTTTGAGGGCTTCTGTTTGCATGGGGCGGAACTATAGCATCGATGACGCGCAGGGAAGGCGGCGGGCGGCGGAGCCGTCGCGCCGGCGCCGATTTTTTACGCCCAATACAGCGTTACCCGCAATTCTTCGCCCAATTCGCGCACCGACACGCTTAGCCCCAATTTTTCCATTTCGCGATAAATCATCGGAAAACCTCGCCCGAGTCTGTCCATATAGCGCAGATTGTCCATGAATTTCACAATCACGGGATTAAGCGAATACGATACGCCGGATCTGAGTTTTTCGACCGTCACCGTATTGGGCAATCGTCCCGGACTGATGAATTCCAGTCTGTCGTCGTACATGAGAATTCGGATGCGGGAGCCGGCGATCGAATAATTGCGATGCACGCACGCATTCACGATGACTTCGCGAAAAACTTTATCGGGCAGCACGCTTCCGGTGGCTCTGCGTTTGAGTCCATCGACGACGGATGGATTTAAGCGATTGTTTTTGATGACGGCAAGCGCTGTATCCACCTGTTGCGGCAAGGTTCCGCCGATCTCCTGGCGATCGATCAGCGCATCGTCGGTTTCGTTGCCGTTGAAATGCGCGAACATAATTCCGGATTGCGGAAGATATCGCACCGGGTTGAGTCCGAACATCAGCAAGCCGCCGACCGTCGGTGCGCCCGAGTCGGTCAGAATATCTGTATTGCAAAGCAAGGCGCGCCGCGCCGGTTCTTCTTCGCCTGAAAATTCGATCCCATAGCTGGAAAAGAAAGCATCCAGCGTCGCCATATTGAGATCGTTCATCAAGGCGCCGGCAACCGGCGTGCTATCGTAATGAAATACGCCGGATACCTGAAACAGGCGCATCAACTCCGCTTGACTGGCGACGCGATTGGTCGAGCCGACCCGTATCAAATACTTGTCGCCCGTTTGATAAGGTTTGTCGTTTCCTTTCGGAATCGAAATCGCGCATACGTCCACCCCGTCGACCTTGAGGATGTCGCAGCCGACCGTCAATGCCGGGACGACCGACGAGCGAGCAATATTCATGACCCATTCTTCGAGGCGATTTGCAGCGTTTTCGCTAGTAACGCCGCAAAGCTCGCCCGCATCCGACACGCCGAGCAGGATGACGCCACCGACGCTATTCGCAAAGGCGACCATTTCGCGTGCGACCGCTTCCGGTCGAACGGGCATTTCCTTAAATTCGACGGAAACATTCTCGCCTTGTCGAATCAATTCTTTAACGTCTTGCGGGGACATGTTCAAGCCGCCGAAAAGGGGATGGCTACTTTTTTCGATTTCTCATCGATCATTTTCTGCCTTTCTTGGCGCGATCTCTTGCCGCACCGGGCGACGCGACGCCGGTCGGCTGAAGCAGCCGCCGATTATGATAACAATCTCCGAGGGCCGCCGTTTGCATCGGGCGGAACTATAGCATCGATGACGCGCAGGGAAGGCGGCGGGCGGCAGAGCCGTCTCGTCAGCGCCGACTTTTTACGCCGGCGGCGGCAGGCGAATTCCGTTCGGGCGTAGCGCGCGGGCGGTTCTCCCAGCGTTTTCGGCTAAAGTGACGGATGGGCGGTAACGTCGCCGTTTTTTCAGGAGCATACGCATGAGCCTAGCACGCCGCAAGCTGCAGATCGGCATTCAAACCTTCGCCAAGATGCGCGAGGGCGGCTATTACTACGTCGATAAGACGCCGATGGCCTGGGCGCTGGCGCAGGAAGCGGGCTATTTCTTCCTTTCGCGCCCGCGCCGCTTCGGCAAAAGCCTGTTTCTCGATACCTTGGCGGAATTATTCGAGGGCAACGAAGGCTTATTCACGGGGCTGTTCGTTCATGACCGTTGGGATTGGTCGGAGCGTCATCCGGTGCT
>DATETD010000156.1:0-6229 GCA_035283885.1 Rhodocyclaceae bacterium | reverse complement strand
CATCGCCAGCGGCAAGGCGGTTAATGCGCCCGTACTTGAACCTGCCGCGGCTCACTGAGCCTGGCGTCGATCGAACCAAGGAGCTAAACCATGCTAACTCACGAAAAAATCGAAAAGAATATCGGCTTGCTGATCGTCCTGACCCTGCTGACCGTCAGCGTCGGCGGTCTGGTCGAAATCGTGCCGCTGTTCTTCCAGAAATCCACCACCACGCCGGCCAACGAGCTCGTCAAACCTTACGACCCCTTGCGCTTGGCCGGGCGCGACATCTATATCCGCGAAGGCTGCTACAACTGCCACTCGCAGATGATTCGTCCGTTCCGCGCCGAAACCGAGCGTTACGGTCATTATTCGGTCGCTGGCGAATTCATCTACGACCACCCCTTCCAATGGGGTTCGAAGCGCACCGGGCCGGATCTGGCGCGCGTCGGCGGTCGTTACTCCGATCTATGGCATCGCACTCACCTGTTGAATCCGCGCGACGTGGTGCCCGAATCGAATATGCCGGCCTATTCCTGGCTGGATCGCCCGCTCAAAGAGCCGACGATTCAGGACAAGATGAAGGCGCTGCGTATCGTCGGCGTGCCGTATACCGACGAGGAAATCGCCGCTGCACCCAAGCAAGTCGAAGGCAAGACCGAGATGGAGGCCTTGATCGCCTACCTGCAAGGTCTAGGCACGGCTCTCAAACAAACCCGTTAACCCGCCATGGATATCAATGACCTGCGTTCCGGCACGACCGTGCTGCTCTTCGTCTTATTCTGCGGCATCGTCTGGTGGGCTTATTCGGATCGGCGTAAACAGGACTTCGCCGAGGCGGCGCGTCTGCCTCTGGACGACGACCTGCCCTACCCGTCTGCCGAGGCGGCCAACCCCACATCGCAGCACGGCTCGCTCGCCCCGCTCACCTCAATGCAGGCAACAACGAATCAGGAAAGGAAATTGTCATGAGTGATTTTGTCAGTGGTTTTTGGAATATCTACATTACCGGCATCGTGCTGCTGAGCGTCATCGGCTGCGCGGTATTTCTCTGGTATCAAAGCGGCACGCATACCGCCCCCGGAAAAACCACCGGACACGTCTGGGACGGCGATCTGGAGGAATACAGCAATCCCCTGCCGAGTTGGTGGCGCTGGCTGTTTTACATCACCGTCGCCTTTGGACTGTTCTACCTGGCGATGTATCCCGGCCTCGGCAACTTCGGTGGGCAATACAATTGGTCGGGAGTCGGTCAGTATGAAGCCGAAATGAAGAAGGCCGAAGAGCAGTATGGCCCGATCTTCAATAAGTATCTGACCCAGGATATCGCCGCCGTCGCGACCAATCCCGAAGCGCGGCAGATCGGGCAACGTCTGTTCGTGACCTATTGCGCGCAGTGCCACGGTTCGGACGCCAAAGGCTCCAAGGGCTTCCCGAATCTGGCCGACGACGATTGGCTGTGGGGCGGCGAACCCGAGAAGATCAAGGAATCGATCCTCAAGGGGCGCGACGCCATGATGCCCGCCAAAGGCGTCAAACCCGACCTGAACGGCGATCAAATCAAGGATCTGGCGCATTACGTGCGCTCGCTGTCGGGACTGGCGAGCGACTCGATCCGCACGCAACGCGGACATGAGTTGTTCGGCGCCGCCTGCGCCGCCTGCCATGGACCCGAAGGGCGCGGCAACGTCGGTTTGGCGCCGAACCTCGCCGATAAAGTATGGCTGTACGGCAGTTCGGAAGAAGCTATCGTCGAAACCATCGCCAAAGGCCGGGTTAATCGTATGCCCGCGTTCGGCGAATTCCTCGGCGAAGCTAAAGCGCATCTGCTCGCGGCTTATGTCTACGGGATCAACAAGACGTCCGCCAAAGCGGCGAAGTAAGCGACCCACATAAGCGACTCAAGTCAGCGATTCGCTTGAAACAGAGCCGGGACGGCATCTCCCGGCTCTGTTTTCGAAACCGCGCATGGAACCAAACGCGCGCATTGCCGTCGCACGCTAGGCGACGCTACCGACCATCGATGCAAAGACAATGAACATCCCCCCTCCCGATCCCGCGCCGCGCAAGCGGATTCCGATTCAATCCCAAGACCTCTACGAGTCGCACAAAATCATCCATGTGCGCGCCATCGACGGCTGGTTTGCGCGTTGGCGCTGGATTTTGGTCTGGGTGACCCAAATCGTGTTCTACGGCTTATGCTGGCTACCCTGGAATGGACGTCAGGCGGTCTTGTTTCATCTGGCCGAGCGTAAGTTCTACATCTTCAATCTGGTGCTCTGGCCGCAGGACGTGTTTTTCCTGGCGATCCTGCTAATTATTTCAGCATACGCCATGTTTTTATTCACGGCGATCGGCGGACGCCTGTGGTGCGGATACGCCTGCCCGCAAACCGTCTATACCGAAATTTTCATGTGGATAGAACGGAAAATCGAAGGCGATCATACGGCAAGGCGCAAACTGGAGCAGGCGCCGCCCAGCGCCACCAAGCTGATGCGGCGCAGCGCGAAATACGGCGCCTGGGGCTTGCTGGCGCTATGGACGGGATTTACTTTCGTCGGTTACTTTACCCCGGTGCATAGCCTCGTCGATGCCGTCGTCGATTTCAGCCTCAGCCCATGGGAAACTTTCTGGATACTGTTCTACGCCGGATTCACCTATCTGATGGCCGGGCATCTGCGCGAGCAAGTCTGCAAATACATGTGCCCCTATGCACGCTTTCAGGGTGTGATGTTCGATCCGGACACCTTGGTCGTCACTTACGATAAGGAACGCGGCGAGCCGCGCGGCGCGCGCAAGCATAAAGGCGAAGGTGACGATAGCGCCCAACTCGGCGATTGCATCGATTGCAAGATTTGCGTGCAGGTCTGCCCCACCGGCATCGACATTCGCAATGGTTTGCAATACGAATGCATCGGGTGCGCCGCCTGCATCGACGCCTGCGACCAAGTCATGGAGAAAACCGGTCGCCCCAAAGGCCTGATCCGCTATTCCACCGAACGCGCCATCGAACAGCATTGGGGTTGGCCGGAAATCGTCAGGCACATCGCGCGTCCGCGCGTGATCGTTTATACGACGATACTCTTCGGCATCTGTATGGCCTTTGTCTGGGGCTTGGCGAACAAAGCCGTATTACGCGTCGATGTCATCCGCGACCGCGGCGCGCTGGCGCGCGAAGTCGAAGGCGGCATGATAGAAAACGTCTATCGTCTGCATATCATGAACGTCTCGGAGCAAACGCAGCATTACCGCGTCGACGCCAGCGGTCTGCAGGGACTGACGCTGATCGCCGATGAAACGCCCGGCGGAAAAATCCCGAGCAGCATCGAACTGCCGGCGGCTAGTTCGCGAACCTTGACGGTGCAAGCCCGTCTGCCCGACAACGTCGGCAAACCGGGATCGAACGTCATGTATTTCGATGTTAGCTCCATCGAAGACCCCAGCATCGTCGTCCATGAAAAAACCACCTTTATCCGCCCCTAGCCCCCTCTCGCCATGACCGCTTCCGCCCAACGCCCTCCCCCTTCGTCCGCCTGGTATCGCCAACCCTGGCCATGGATCTTAATGAGCGGCCCGCTGATCGTCGTCGTCGCCAGCCTGATTACCGCTTGGATTGCCTACCGCACTCAAGACGGCTTAGTCGCGGAAAACTATTACCAGCAAGGACTCGCGGCGCATCGCACCATCGCGCGCAGCGAACTCGCCGATCGTATGGGCCTGACGGCGACGCTATCGAGCGACAACACGATGGTGACCGTAGTACTCGACGCCAAGAACGCCGAGTTCACCGCTCCCGCTGCATTGATATTCAGCCTGTCCCACCCGACGCGCGCCGGCCTGGACCAAACGACGATGCTGATTCCCGCAGGCAAGGGCTATCAGGGCAAACTGCGCATGCCAAGCTCGGGTCACTGGATCGTCATGGTGGAGGACGAGCGCAAAACCTGGCGACTGCTCGCGCCCTTAGTGCTGCCGACGAACTTTCCGATCCAATTCGGCAACGAAACCGCCGCCCGCTCGCGCACGCATTGAGCATTGGAAAAGCATCTATCCACGAAAAACACGAAAAGCACGAAAATAATCGAAGGGATGCTTATCTTTTGGCGCCCACCCGTCGGGTGAATAAGTTTCCAGTACAGCCTATTGTTTTTGTTCGTGTCTTTCGTATTTTTCGTGGACAACGGAGGTTTTCAGGTTGAACGAGCGCAAAAGTCGGCGCTGGCGAGACGGATCGGCTCAGGAATGAACCACGACGCGATCGCGTCCGCCGCGTTTGGCCTCGTATAAGGCCTCGTCCGCCGCCTTAATCAAAGCTTCGCTGCTCGAAAACACCGGGAAATGCGCCACTCCGCTGGAGAAGGTGGTGCTGAACCAAGTGTCTTTGGACGCATGTTTGATCTGGCCGAAATCGCGGCGGATGCGGTCGAGTATCTGGAAAGACTTTTCGGCGTCGACGCCGGGTAAACCGACGAGAAATTCTTCGCCGCCATAGCGCCCGACCACATCGCTCGCGCGTAAGCGCTGCTTCAACAGCCACGCCAAGCTACGAATGATTTGATCGCCGACCGGATGTCCGTAGGTGTCGTTCACCTTCTTGAAGTGGTCGATGTCGATCATCGCCACCGCGATAGGCTCGTTCGCAACCCGCGCCCGACTCACCAAGAGTTCCAGTCGTTGCTTGGATGAAGTGTGGTTCAGCAAACCGGTCAAACTGTCGTTCGACATCAGCCGTCGTAAAGCGCGGTAGCGTTCGATCTTGGTCTTGACCACCGCATTCAGAATCACCGGGTTGAACGGCTTGGTCAGAAAATGATCGCCGCCCAAGCGCAAGGCATCGATCTGCCGCGCCACATCGGTTTCGCCCGATAGATAGACAATCGGCGTGGATAAGAATTCGGGATATTGGCGGATCACGCGCGCCGCTTCCACTCCGGTGCAGCCCGGCATATACATGTCCATCAGTATCAAGTCGGGGCGGTAACGCTGTAAAGCCTCTAGAACTTGCAGGGGCTGGGCGATCGCGTAACTCTCGACGCCGCTGCCTTTCAAGGTGCGCTGAATCAGCGCCGTCGCCGTCATCGAATCCTCGACCACCAACACCCGATACGGATCTTCCTTATCGGTGCGATTGAGTTCGATAATCCGCGCCATGATGACCGGCTGCTGAGTGCCGCGCACGAAGCAGGAATCGCAACCGGCGCTCAAGGCCGCATGCAAGGGCGAAAATCCCGCGTCGACATTCAAGCCGATCAAATTGCTGACCGAAAACCGCGAGCGCAAGGACTTGATATTCCGCATCGCCTCGTCGTCGCTCAGACCATCCAAATCCAACAGCATCATGGTCGGCTCTTCGGCCTGCTCGGGCGCCGTTCCCCATTCGTACGCCTCGATATGAATGCCGAAAAACACCAACTGATTCAATAGATCGCGCCACGGGTCGAGCCGATTGCCGATAAACCAAATGCAGCGACCCGACGAGACTTCGACCACTGTGGCTTCCGCCGGAACCATCTTGCCTTTAAGCGCGGGCGCAGCAGCGGGGGTAGCGAGCGCAGCCACCGGCGTCGAGCGCCGGTCCTCGATCGGCTGCGTCTTAGCTTCGAGAATCCCGCCCACCCGCAGATGCAGCGCATCAATGCGAGCTTCCAATTCGGTTAATTGCTCGGCGGATACCGGATGCGTCGTTTCGTCGCCGAACAGAGCTAGCGCCTGCTGCTCCAGTTCGCGCGCCAGTTGGCATAAACCCGACAAGCCGTTGCTGTTGAGGAAATCGGCGAAACTCGACAGCGTTACCGCAAACTCGACAAAATGCTCGAACCGCGGCGCACTGCGATACCCCATCCATGCGACGCGTAAGCTGTCCGATTTTTTGCTGAGTTCTAGAGAAGAACAAAACATGTTCGCTCGCGGCCATCGAAACGTTATAGATGAGCAAGTCTAGCATCAAAGGCAAAAATATCCGCCTTCTTGGAACATGAAATACACGCCTTAAAACAGCGGTAAGCGGCATTAAAGCGCCGCGAATAGAACTCATAGGATAAACATCGGGATAGGAAGCCCCGCGCGACGCCGTCCATATCCAACTGAGCGCTGTTTAGCGCCTATCGACGCCGATAAAGCGCGTAACATAGCGCCTCTTTATCCCTTGCGCGATTGCCGTCGTCCAGCAATCCCTTTCCGTTCTTATCGAGAGACCGCTATGACCGATGTTTGCAATCCCGCTTCCGCCGCCGGGCTGGAGTCCGCTTTA
>DATETD010000155.1:0-9417 GCA_035283885.1 Rhodocyclaceae bacterium | reverse complement strand
TCCCAGGAAAATACCGCCATATCCCCAATGTCTCAGTCGCAAACGCTGCCGGACAGATTCCGCCCGAAAAACGGAGTGTAGATGCCTCGATTCGAAATACATGTCGTTGCGGAAATCCAATTGTTATTGATTAAGCCCATTATAGGGTCGTGGATGCGAATCGGAGCGAAAATCCGAATCCATGACGGTGCGTGGGACAGTTCTCTTGGAATATAGGCAAACATAATACCTGCCCACAAAGTGTCCGGTTAAATTTCCAAGCGACGGATTCATGCACCCACTTAAACTTCCTCGGGCTTTGCATAGCATGCTCACTGCAATTCCTGTCTGGTGTAGATCAACCTGAAGGCGCCTGTCAATTCGCTATCCGTTGCATCCGCCCTCTGATACCTCCTGAAAGGGATCAGGGGAGATTGGACAGACGTTCCGCTACCGACGGGTCGAATTCCTTCCTGGTTAGCAGTTCTCCAATCGTCGATTGTCGAGACTTGATAGCGTCGGCGACGAACCCTCGTCGATCCTCAATGACGGGCAGCACTTTCTCTCTCAGAAAATCTCGCTCGACCGACAACAGCCGTTCGTCTCCGATGATTTTGGAGATGGCTTCCGGCAGGCACGCGCTCATCCGTGACAAGACACCGCGAACCAGCCTTGGCGCCACACCAGCTTCATAGGCCATCGCATCCCAGTGCGGCCCATCAACCCAGCCAGGCTTGTTCTCACCGGCGATGGTCATGGACATGGTCTGCCTTGGCAGATACGCCTCCACGCAGAGCATGTCGTAGAACGGCGCCACCACCGCTTTTTGTCCCCTCATCAGGAAAGCAATGTTCTTTGCGTGAGCATCCAGGTTGCCAATCAGATAGTTGAAGGCAACCCACTGCAACGCGGCATTGGCCGCCACGATAGGTCTGTCGATAAACGGACTTCCGATCAGTTCGAACAGGTGTTGCAAGCCAAGACCGCCTTCGCTCTCGTATTTCTTGGACGGAGAAACCCCAAGGGCCTGGCACAGATCGATCTGATGCAGTCGCCGAATCGTCTTTTCGGGAGAGGTAGCCGTACTCGTACGTTCGCGATCAAAGCGCTCAATGACGTACAAGGGTTCCGGCAAGTGAAGGAGATTTACTTCGGGCGCCGGCACCTTGAGTTCGGCCGCCAGGCGCATGCAAAAGAATTCGTTGGCCGGACAAAACGGGAAGTCCGCGCTGCCATTCTCTGGTTTGACGATATGGGTCGATGGCGCTGAACCTTCGGGTAGAAACATCGCACCGTTGGCGTCAATACGCAACCCCAGTTTTTCTTGGGCGCCTGCCAGAGACATGCGGATTTCCTCCCATGACGCCATGAGAGGGAGATTGCGCGCTCTGGATTCCTCAATCTTTTCCTGTAGTTCCTCTTTAGCGAGTGGAACCAGAATTTCCCCTATCGCCGCATCGAACCCTTCGGGAATCACTGAAAGCGCCCCCGCAGTGTCCTGTCCGTGTCGAATCAAAAGCGCCCATGTGTCCCGAGGGTTGATTCGGTCCCGAAAGGCGATCATGTCTCTCAGTCGGCCTTCGGGTAACAGGTTCTCGAAGAACCACTCGACACGGCGAACATCGCCCAAATCCTTGTACTCGCGTGTTGCCAATGGAAAAGATGGGGACAACGCATAGGTATTCCAGTCAGCGTTGTAGTGGAACGACCAGCGCCCTTCGGCGACACCCAGAAAACCAACCAGATCGCCATTGGCCATTATGCGCAAGGCGCTCATCGAAAGTCTCCCGGCGCCATTGGCAATGTCAATTTGATTTCGATACCGAAACGCCGACAGACGCCGAGAACCTTGCCTATCTGGGCCGTTGCCTTGCCCTGCTCAAGGCCGTTCAGGAAAGGTAGACTGACATTGCATAAAGCAGCAGCATCTCGTTGCGTCAGGCCAGATTCCTTGCGAACCCGCCGCACGGTATCCCCCAGTTCGCGAATCGAGACAATGCTGACTTCTCTAGCCATGTTCGGCACCAAAAAAGATAAACGATCATTGATCTTACCTTGCATTAGCCCCTAATGCAATGAAAACTAAACGTTCGTTTATTATTTCTTTGGACCGTACCTGATGATGGTACAACCATTGGCTGGCTATTCATCCTTGGCGCGGAAACTGCTCACACATAGTCAGCTTCAGAATATTCCGGTGAGCCGTTCTTTTAGCTTCGACCAGCGCCGCTCCACTTGCTTACCACTTAAAGTGGCCCAAGCTAGACCATGAGTGTGACTGCCGATGTCCCCGGCCAGAAGCACCACGTCGACGTCCAGTTCGGGCGGCGCCCAGGCCAGGGTGCCGCCGTCGTTCCGGATCGTTTCAAGATGCACGTCAGAATAGGCGCAAGTCTCATGCCGTACCAACTTATCGATACCGTCCAGCAATTGCGCCATTGAAAAACAGCTCAATGCCGAAATCACCGCAACAGACGACCTCGATCCGCATTTCGAAGGCCGTTGAGTAGTGCCGGGACGTAGAGATCGACATTGATTCGCGGGAAATGCACACCGAGGCCAAGGCGCGATATTTCGGTATCGGTCAAGTCGCTGGGGGTGGCATTTTCCAAGCCGAGTCCGCACGCGTTCGCTCAAGGCAATCGACCGGCGGCGACCATTCGACTGAACAGCATATGCTTCGACAGCCAGACTAGATTGTCGTCGAAATCGTCGTTCGGCGGCGCGCTGACGAACACGCGATCCGCCGCTACGAGTACGGGCAAAAATGGATTCGGATTATGCTTTTCGTTATCGTTGAACCCGCCGCCGGCCGCGTTTTTGCCGACAGAATAAACGATCGCCATCGCGTCGCCGACCAGAATCGCGCCCGCGCTGCAATCGGCCGTGGGCTGTCCGGCGTTTTGCACCGCTGCGCCACGATTGCACACCTTCAAATCCGGCGCCAATACGGTCATGGTCACGGCTTTTATGGTGTTCGTTCCGCCGGCGCCGGCGCCAGTGGTGATTGCGCTGGTATTGGCGGTGGATACCGCGTAGCGTATCCGATGCACGGCTTCGCCGCCCCAGCCGTCGAGCAGATAGCCCTGATCGTCCACCGGGCCGATACTCAAGGTCACGGCGGGCAAAAAACCGTCGTAAGGCTGGGTGCAGACGCCGCCGCCGACCGGGCTTTCGACGCCGTTGCTGGTCGCCGTCGCCGGGCACGGCAGCCGGTCGTTGACCATCGCATAGCCGATCAAGGCTTCGCGCGCTTCGGCGAGGATTTTCTCGCCATCGGCCTGACGGCGCACGTCCTGCTGCGTCGCCAAGGGCATCAGCATGCCGCCGATCAACATCGCGACGATGAACATCACCATCGCCAATTCGATCAGGGTAAAACCGTCCGCGCCGCGCCGTAAAAGTCGGCGCTGGCGGGACGGAGAGTGAAAGGTGTTACCGGCGAATGTGACCATGGCGCTACTATGACACACTCGCCGCCCGCCGTTAAGCGGCTTTACGCCCTGCAAACTCAGGCTTTACCGATCCGCTCGATCTGTTTCCACGCCATTTCTGCCGCCGGCGCAACCACTTGCCCCATCGCCAGCGCCTGTTTCGACGCCGCCGTGCCTTCCTTGACGCGGCCGACGATGCCTTGGGCAATGCCGGCGATGCGGAACAGGTTGTAGCCCATATAGAAATGCCAATGATCCGGATCGATAGGCGCGCGCCCGGTGCGCTCGCAATACGCCGCGATGTACTCCGATTCGCTCGGAATGCCGAGCGCGGCGATATCGACGCCGGCCAAGCCGCGGAATAAACCCCCAGGCATATGCCACGCCATGCAGTGATAGGCGAAATCCGCGAGCGGATGGCCTAAGGTCGACAGTTCCCAATCCAGCACCGCCAACACGCGCGGCTCGGTCGGATGGAAGATCAGATTATCCAAACGGAAATCGCCATGAACGATAGCCGACTCGTCGCCCGGCGGGATATGCGCGGGCAGCCACTCGATCAAGCGATCCATTGCTTCGATCTTGGTCGTTTCCGAGGCGCGATACTGCTTGGTCCAACGGTCGATCTGACGCGCGAAGTAATTGCCGGGCTTGCCGTACTCGGCCAAGCCGAGAGACGCATAGTTCACCTTATGCAAGGCGGAAATCACGCGATTCATTTCGGCATAGATCGCGCGCCGCTCCTCGTTCGTCGACTCCGGCAGGCCCGCATCCCAAAAAATCCGCCCCGAGACATAGTCCATCAGATAAAACGCGCTGCCGATCACTTCGGCGTCGTCGCAATAACAATAGGCGCGCGCCACCGGCACATCGGTTTTCGCTAGAGCCGAGATCACCTGATACTCGCGATCCACCGCATGCGCCGAGGCCAGCAACTTGCCGGGCGGTTTGCGTCGCAATACATAATGGCGCGCGCCGTCGTGCAGGCGGTAGGTCGGATTCGACTGACCGCCGCGAAACTGCTCCACCGTCAGCGCGCCGCTGAAACCTTCCACCTGCTCGCGCATATACGCCGCCAGACGTTCGATATCGAACGCATGACGCTCCTGAACCGGCATGGTGCCGGAAAATGCCGAAGAACTGGGCGAACTCATGCCATCTCCCTATGATTGAATTTAAAACCGCGCGGCGAAAGGCGCTTTGCCCTGCACGATCGCCTCGTTGCGCAACGCCACCGCCGGCATGGTTTGCGGGTGGGTAGTAATGTAAAAACGCCCTTCGCGTAGGCCGTCCAACGTAATGCGCGCGACATCGTCGGCGGTCAAGGTGCTGGCGGCGATCGCCTTCTTCGCCTGCGACAGATAGGCCGACGACAGCGGATTGGTCGCCGACAAATGCTCGGGACGATTGCGCTCGGAATCGGCGATCCCGGTCGGCACGAAGCCCGGACACAACACCGACACGCCGACATTCGCCTTGGCGACATGCAGGTCGTGATGCAAGCATTCCGACATCGCCACCACCGCATGCTTGGCGGCGCAATAGACCGCCGAACCGACCACCGTCACCAGACCGGCGACCGAGGCGGTATTCACCACATGGCCCGGCTCGCCCTGCTCCAACATGCGCGGCACGAAGCTGCGGATGCCGTAGGCCACGCCCATCAGATTGACGCCGATGCCCCACTCCCAATCTTCGGCGGTCGACATCCAGGCCGGCCCGGCCGTCGACACGCCGGCGTTATTGAACAGCCAATGCGCCTTGCCGAAACGGCTATAGGTTTGCTGTGCGTACTGCTCGACCTCGGCGGCCTTGGAAACGTCGCAACGCCATTGCAGACACTCGGTTCCCGGCGCAGCGGCTTCGACCAAGGCTACGGTCGCCGCGAGATCGTTCATATTCACGTCCGCCAGCGACAGCTTCATGCCTTCTTTCGCACACGCCAAGGCCAAGGCGCGCCCGAAACCGCTGCCGGCCCCGGTGATGACCGCCACTTTGCCGCTCGGATCCGTCCATCGATTCGTCGTACTCATACCAGCAAATATCCCCCATCCACGTTAAGACACACGCCCGTCGTATAACTCGCGGCAGGCGAAACCAGGTACAGCACCGCGCCGGACATTTCGTCGGGCTGGGCGGCGCGATTCATCGGCACATGCTGCAAGGCGTTCGATAAAATGCTCGGCGTATTGATCAGCACCGAGGCGAACTTGGTGTCGGTCAGCCCCGGCAACAAGGCATTGACGCGCACCCCTTGCGGCGCGCATTCGCGCGCAAACGCCTGCGTCATCGAAATCACCGCCGCCTTGGTGACCGAATAGATGCCCTGCATCGGCCCCGGAATCTTGCCGTTGACCGAAGACACATTGACGATGCTGCCGCCGCCGCTCTTGGCGATCAGCTTCGCGCCGCGCGCCGACATGAAAAAGTAGCCGCGAATATTCACATCGACCGTCTTTTGGAACGACGCCAAATCGGTATCGACGATAGGGCCGAAATGCGGATTGGTTGCCGCATTATTCACTACGATATGCAGCGCGCCATGCTCGGCCTCGATCTGCGCAAAAATCGCCTCGATCTGCTCCATCTCGCCGATATGACAGGCGATCGCACTCGCCTTGCCGCCCTCGGCGCGGATGCTTTCCGCCACTTTTTCGCAATCCGCCGCCTTGCGGCTCGAAATAATCACATGCGCGCCGTTCGCCGCCAGCGTGCGTGCGATCGATTCGCCGATGCCGCGACTGGCGCCCGTGACCAGCGCGATTTTGCCGGACAGGTCGAACAATGAAGAAGCCGCTTGATTCATAAGAATAAATCCTCCGTTAGCACTATTAGCGATACGTGACGAGACTGTCGACCGAGGGATCGGCGCCAGCCTCAAGATGGGCGAAACAATTGAAACCACATAAAATCGGATGCGCCGAACGCACGCCGAGCCGCGTCACCGACGCATTCGCCAGCACATAACTCAACTCCGCCGCACGCGCGTCGGGACTGCCGAGCAGATGCTGGCACATCACCGAAATCGGCCCGCCCGAGGTAAACGCCACGATAGGCCGCGACGATTCCTGCGCCAACGCCAGCAAGGCCTGGAGCGCGCCGAGACAACGCGCGCGAAACGCCTGCCAGGTCTCGCGATACTCCTCGTCGTAGTCGCCGCTGGTCCAACGCTGCACCGCCGCCGCAAACGTGCGCTGAAACTCGCGCCGCGGATGGTCGGACGCCGCCAAAAACGCCTTGACCGCCGCGTTATCGCACAACTCGGGATGAAAGCGCGCCAAAACTTCCTGATGATCGTATTCGGCCAAGCCCGGCAACACCAGCCATTCGTCCGCGCTTAACGACGTTCCCATCGCATCGAGACACGCGACGGCGGTTTGCCGGTGACGACGCATCGGGCCTTGCGCCACGCGAGCAAACGATTCGCCGCAACGCGCCCACCATGCGCCCAAGCGCTGCGACTGCTTGACGCCAAGCTCCGACAGACAATCGTAATCTTCCGCCCCAAACGACGCTTGACCATGGCGAACCAGATAGATTTGACTCATAACCGTCGTATTAACGCCCGTTAAATGAACGGGGCGCAGTTTGCAGTAAATTCGCCGATCGAGCAAATGCATATTAATAATTCGGTTATATTCATGGAGCGAATAGCCAACCAGACCCGACGCCCCCATGCAACTCAACCGTATCGACCTCAACCTATTGGTGGTGCTCGACGCCATCTATGTCGAAGGCGGCATCAGCCGCGCCGCCGACAAGCTGTTTTTATCGCAACCGGCGGTCAGCCATGCGCTCAGCCGACTGCGCGAACAGTTCGACGACCCGCTGTTTATCCGCGAAGGCCGCGCCATGACGCCGACGCCGCTCACGCGACGGCTCGCGCCCTCGGTGCGCTCGATTTTGCATAATCTCGAATCGACGCTGAACCAGCTCGAACAATTCGACCCCAGCCGCGCCAGCAAACGCTACACCATCGCCGTGCGCGACGTATTCGAAGCCGCCGTGTTGCCGCCGCTGATGCGCGCCATCACCGACTGCGCGCCCGGCATCGATATCGCCACCGTGCGCAGCAACCGACGCGAACTCGAAACCGAACTGCGCACCGGCTTACTGGACGTCGCCTTCGATATGCTGCTGCCCTTACCCGACGAAATCCACCGCCAACGCATCTTTCAGGACAATCTAGTCGTCGTGGTGCGGCAAAACCATCCCGTCGTCGGCGAATGCTTGAGCCTCGACGATTATCTAAAGCTGGAGCATGTCCACGCCAGTTGGAGCGCCCCCGGCCGCGGCATGGAAGACGTCGAACTCGCACGCCACGGCCTGCGCCGCAATATCCGCCTGCACTGCCAACACTATTTCGCCGCCTGCCGCGTCGTCAGCCAAACCGATCTGCTGCTGACCATGCCCAGAGGCTACGCCGAAGTCACCAATCCGCATTTCGGCAACCGCATCCTGCCGTTCCCATTACCCGCGCCGCCGTTGGACGGGTATTTATATTGGCATGAAAATATGGAATTGGAAGCGGCGAATCGCTGGTTGCGGGAACGCTTGATTGCGGCCTTGCAGCCGGGGGCGGGGAATGTGGAATAGTTGAAAAGTCGGCGCTGGCGGGACGGATGGGGAATTCGGATGTGTTAAAGTCGCACTGAGTCGTGCATTAGTCGACTTTGACCAACTTTCCTCTTTCCTCCATATGTACTCCTTTTGCAAGCAATTACTGACGACACTGGTCGCAGTTGCAGCGCTTCTTCTCCCGCAATATGGCGCGGTGGCTCAAGAAGGCACTTTGGCAAGTTGTAATAGCTCATTCATTCAGGGGCTTCTGAATGCACCAATGCTTGGTTCGCCACGTGATGATATATGGGTGTTATTGGCGTTAGATAAGGTTAGGGTAGTCGACGCCTGCCAAGGCTTGGATGTCGACTCACTTGCGAACTACCTTGAACGGCAATGGGTAAACGATGTTGTTGGCGAACCTCTTTCCACCGCAAAAACAGTCGCCGAGGCAATTAGGATCGAAAATGGAATCGAGCGGTCGTCCACCGTCACCATGGAAAAGCTAAGGCAGCGTGCGCACAGTCGGTCATTCTCTGCAGAAATGCGCAACCAAGCGGACGCGCTTCCGAGAGGAGCCAAGGAACCGCCCCAGCCAGATAACCGGAAAGCTCGGAATATCTGGCCATCAAGGAATATGTCGCCCCCCGGTATCGCTGTCGCGATTGCTTTCACCAATATCACTCAGCGAATGATCTTCTGGCCAACCACGGACTTGATGATCAGAAAGGCGGAATCGGAAAAGTATGTTCGGTTTGGTTGCGAATCAGAAAAGCGCAATATTGCTCCGTTGGAACGATTTGTTGTTTTCTGCTCAATTAGCGAGACGGATTGGGGATCAGATGACGAGGGCTTGGCGCTGCTGGGAGGGCTGAAGAACCGGGACAACTGGTTTCTGCGGCCTGACGATACGCAGTTTTTTAGGGCAACCCATCAGCGCATCATGTACGAAATTATGACAAATGAAGACGCTCAGAGAGCCATTGATTATGTTGGTGGAAGTAGCTGTGTAAGTCGCAGAAGCTGCTCGGAGGAGTTCATTAGATCACCCCTTGATTTGCGCGTACAACTAGCGATCTGGTGGCTGCCTAGCCTCCTGCTCGCCGCAACGCTTTTTGCGACTCTTCGGCGGCTAGCGCCGAGTCATGCCCTTGGAATAGCATGGACGTTAAGCGCTTTGCTGGTTATAGCGACGGGTTATTTTTTACAAGAGAAAGTCCCTGGGGCGGGATGGGGAGGAATCCTGCTGTTGATTTATTCGATAGCTGCTTGTGCCGGAGCAGTAGTGGGCGTCTGGCTTATGTATTTGTGGCAGAAGTATCGTGAGAGGGGGATAAACGGGACAAAGTCGACATAACTGAGTTTAGACAGCCGCCAACCAAGTGCCGAGGATTTCCCTGCGGCGCTGCAAATTAAATGGCATATTTCGATTAAAATGAAGCCA
>DATETD010000154.1:0-7588 GCA_035283885.1 Rhodocyclaceae bacterium | reverse complement strand
TTCCGAATGGACTCATCTGGCGTGGAAAAACACGCCGGTCGAAAAAGGCGGCATTGGTCAAGTCGGATATCCGCTGGTCGCCGATATCAAACACAGCATCTGCCAAGCCTTCGATGTCGAAACCGACGGCGGCGTGGCGTTGCGCGGCTCTTTCCTGATCGACGCCGCCGGTATCGTTCAGCATCAGGTGGTGAATAATCTACCGCTGGGACGCAATGTCGACGAGATGCTGCGTATGGTCGATGCGCTGCAATTCACCGAGCAGCACGGCGAAGTCTGTCCGGCCGGTTGGCAAAAAGGCAAGACCGGCATGAACGCCTCGCCCGAAGGCGTCGCCAAATATCTGGCGGAAAACTCCAAGACGCTGTAATTCGGCGCTGTAATTCGGATATCGTGCAATAAAAAAGCCACCCTGTCGTATCCGCGGGTGGCTTTTTTGTCGGGCGTCGCTTGTGCGGTTAATGCACTTGCGCCGTAACGGCAACCGCGCTGGGTTCTACGGCGGCGACCGGCGTCGCGACCACCCGTTCGGGCAAAGGCTCGGGATTACGTTCCAGCGCCAATTCCAGCACTTTGTCGATCCATTTGACGGGAATAATCTCGATGCGATTTTTAATCGTGTCGGGAATCTCGGCCAAATCCTTGACGTTCTCTTCGGGAATCAAGGCCAGGCGTATGCCGCCGCGCACTGCCGCGAGCAGCTTTTCCTTGAGTCCTCCGATCGGCAGCACTTCGCCGCGTAGCGTGATTTCGCCGGTCATCGCCACGTCGGCGCGCACCGGTATGCCGGTCAATACCGACACCAAGGCGGTGCAGATCGCAATCCCGGCGCTCGGGCCGTCCTTGGGCGTCGCGCCTTCGGGCAGATGGATATGGATGTCGGACTTTTGATAGAAATCCTCGGCGATGCCGAGCTGTTTGCAGCGTTTGCGCACTACCGACAGCGCGGCTTGGGTGGATTCCTGCATCACTTCGCCGAGTTTGCCGGTTGTCATGGTCTTGCCTTTGCCCGGCAGCACCACGGTTTCTATCGTCAGCAATTCGCCGCCGACTTCGGTCCACGCCAAACCCGTGACTTGACCGATCTGGTTGTCCTTCTCGGCCATGCCGAAGCTGTAGCGACGCACGCCGATATAGTCGTTGAGATTCGCCGCATCGACGAGCACCTTGGTTTTGTCGGGGCTCATCACCAAGGCTTTGACCACTTTGCGGCAAATCTTCGAAATTTCACGCTCCAGCGCCCGCACGCCGGCTTCGCGCGTGTAGTAGCGCACGATGTCGCGCAAGGCGTCTTCGGTGACTTCCAGTTCTTCGAGTTTGATGCCGTTATTTTTGAACTGTTTAGGCGCGAGATAACGCTGGGCGATATTCACCTTTTCGTCTTCGGTATAACCGGACAGACGAATCACCTCCATACGATCGAGCAAGGCAGGCGGAATATTCAGCGTATTGGCGGTGGCGACGAACATTACGTCCGATAGATCGAAGTCGATCTCGACGTAGTGATCCTGGAAAGTGTGGTTTTGCTCGGGATCGAGCACTTCCAACAGCGCCGACGAGGGGTCGCCGCGGAAATCGTGGCCCATCTTGTCGACTTCGTCGAGCAGAAACAGCGGGTTCTTGACCGCGACCTTGGTCATATTCTGCAAGATCTTGCCGGGCATCGAGCCGATATAGGTGCGGCGATGGCCGCGAATTTCGGCTTCGTCGCGCACGCCGCCCAGAGCCATGCGCACGAATTTGCGATTGATCGATTTGGCGATCGATTGCCCGAGCGAGGTCTTGCCGACGCCCGGAGGGCCGACCAGGCATAGGATAGGCGCTTTGACTTTATCGACGCGCTGCTGCACCGCCAAGTATTCGACGATGCGTTCTTTGACTTTCTCCAGACCGTAATGGTCTTCGTCGAGGATTTTCTCGGCCGCGGACAGATCTTTGCCGATGCGCGATTTACGCTTCCACGGCAGGCCGATCACCGTATCGATATAGTTGCGCACCACCGTCGCCTCGGCGGACATCGGCGACATCAGCTTGAGCTTTTTCAGTTCGGCGTTGACCTTGGTCAGCGCTTCCTTGCTCATGCCGGCTTCCTTGATCTTCTTTTCCATCTCGTCGATGTCGGCGCCGTCTTCGCCTTCGCCGAGTTCTTTTTGGATCGCCTTGACTTGCTCGTTGAGGTAATACTCGCGCTGGCTCTTTTCCATCTGGCGTTTGACGCGACCGCGGATGCGCTTTTCGACCTGGAGAATATCCAATTCAGCTTCCAACTGCCCGAGCAGCTTCTCCATGCGCTCGGCTACGTTGAAGACTTCGAGGATTTCCTGCTTCTGTTCGAGTTTCAGCGGCAGATGCGCGGCGATGGTATCGGCCAAACGTCCCGATTCTTCGATGCCGGATAAGGACGAGAGGATTTCTGGAGGAATCTTTTTGTTGATTTTGACGTATTGATCGAATTGCGCCAGCACGGTGCGGCGCATCGCTTCGAGTTCATGGCTGCTGCGTTGCTCGTTCGGGATCAAGCGCGCATCGGCGACGAACATCGAGCGTTGATCTTCGATGCGCAGTAAGCGCGCGCGCTGTATGCCCTCGACCAACACCTTGACCGTGCCGTCCGGTAGTTTAAGCATCTGCAAGATAGTGGCGACGCAGCCGATGGGGTACATGTCCTCGGCCACCGGCTCGTCTTGCGCCGCCGATTTTTGCGCCACCAGCAAGATGCTTTTGCCGGCCTCCATGGCGCTTTCGAGCGCCTTGATCGACTTGGGACGCCCGACGAACAAGGGAATGACCATCTGCGGAAACACAACCACATCGCGTAGCGGCAACAGGGGGATTGAATGCAAATCGGCGGAGCCAGGCATCGTAGTGTCCTTCGGAAGTAAGTGACCGCTAAGGATACAGCGGACAGGTAAAAGCTGCAGATGGGGCGGAAAACCAAGTTTTCAAGCGGACAGTCGAAAAACGGCGCCGACGGAGCGATATGTTACTGCCGCAGGGCCGAGTGCGCCTAGCCTTCGCGCGGACGACCCACATTTCAATCCCTGCCGATTGCAAACCTGCGGACAACGTGCTCCGTCAGCTTGTCTCGACCGCCGTTGCGCCGCTTTAGTTCAAACCCGAAACTTTCAACTGTTCCTCGTAAATCATCAATGGCTTGGCGGCGTGGTCGATGGTGTTTTCATCGATCACCACTTTGCTGACGTCGACCATGGCGGGTAGCTCGTACATCGTGTCGAGCAGCACCGATTCGAGAATCGAGCGCAGGCCACGCGCGCCGGTTTTGCGCTTTAGAGCCTTGCGCGCAATCGCCTGCAACGCCGAAGGGCGCACTTCGAGTTGCACGCCTTCCATCGAGAACAGCTTCTGATATTGTTTAACCAAGGCGTTCTTCGGCTCGATCAGAATCTGCACCAGCGCCGCTTCGTCCAGTTCGTGCAAGGTGGCGACCACCGGCAAACGCCCGATCAGCTCGGGAATCAGGCCGAATTTGATTAAATCCTCAGGCTCGACTTGGCTCAGGGTCTCCGACACCGAGACATTGTCGCGGCTGCGTACTTCGGCGCCGAAGCCGATGCCGCCCTTTTCGGAGCGGTTGCGTATGACTTTTTCCAACCCATCGAAGGCGCCGCCACAGATGAACAGAATATTGGTGGTGTCGATATGGATAAAGTCTTGATTCGGATGCTTGCGCCCACCTTGCGGCGGAATGCTCGCCACCGTGCCTTCGATCAGCTTGAGCAAGGCTTGTTGCACGCCTTCGCCCGAAACGTCGCGCGTAATCGAGGGGTTGTCGGATTTGCGCGAGATTTTGTCGATTTCGTCGATGAAGATGATGCCTTGCTGCGCTCGGTCGACATCGTGTTCGCAGGCCTGCAATAGCTTCTGAATGATATTTTCGACATCTTCGCCGACATAGCCGGCTTCGGTCAGCGTCGTTGCGTCGGCCATCACGAACGGCACGTTCAAGGTGCGCGCCATGGTTTGCGCCAGCAAGGTTTTTCCCGAGCCGGTCGGCCCGATCAGCAAAATATTGCTTTTAGCCAGTTCCACGCCATCGTCGCGCTTTTCGTGAAAGCGTATCCGTTTGTAGTGGTTATAGACGGCGACGGCGAGAATTTTTTTCGCGAGATCCTGGCCGATCACATACTGGTCGAGCAGTTCGCGCATCTGCTTCGGCGTCGGCAGACTGGTCGCCGCCGTGCCGACAGGGACTTCGCCCACTTCGTCGCCGATAATATCGATACATAGATCGACGCATTCGTCGCAAATGAAAACAGAAGGCCCTGCGATCAACTTTTTCACTTCATGCTGGCTTTTGCCGCAGAAGGAGCAGTACAAGGGTTTCTCGCCACGTCCGGATTTTATATCCGCCATCTTCTATCTCCGCCTATGCAATATCTTAAACCTGAGCCGCTTCGGCGCGACTTTGCAGCACGCGATCCACTAAGCCGTACTCTACCGCCGCATCGGCCGACAGGAAATTGTCGCGATCGGTATCGCGCTCGACGCGCTCTATCGGTTGTCCCGTGTGCTGCGCCAACATCGCATTCAGCTTTTGCTTGAGAAATAAAATTTCCTTCGCATGTATCTCGATGTCCGACGCTTGCCCCTGAAAGCCGCCCATCGGCTGATGGATCATCACGCGGGAGTTCGGCAGGCAATAGCGCTTGCCTTTCGCGCCCGCCGCGAGCAGGAACGCTCCCATGCTCGCCGCTTGACCGATACATAAGGTCGAGACGTTCGGTTTGATGAACTGCATGGTGTCGTAAATCGCCATTCCGGCCGTGACCGAACCGCCCGGCGAGTTGATATAGAAGAAAATATCTTTATCGGGGTTTTCCGACTCCAGAAACAGCAATTGCGCCACGACTAGATTGGCGGTGACGTCGTTGACCGGCCCGACCAGGAACACGACGCGCTCGCGCAACAGACGCGAGTAGATGTCGTAAGCTCGTTCGCCGCGTCCGCTGGTTTCGATCACCATGGGCACGAGCCCCAAACCCTGCGGTGCGATTACCGGCGCATCGTATGCGCCTTGGCCGCTGGTCTGTCCATGCAGCGATGCGCGCGGATCGAATGGGAAAATCATGCTTGAGCACCCATCAATTCGTCGAAGTCGACGGTTCTCTCGACCACGGCGGCATTTGCCAGCACCCATTCCACTACATTGTTTTCGAGCGCCAGCGCCTCGGCTTCGGCTAAGCGTTTCGGGTTCTCGTAATGCCAACGCACCACTTCTTCGGCATCTTCGAACGCTTCGGCATGCGCGTCCACTACGGCGCGCACTTGTTCTGGGGTAGTGCGCAGGTCTTTGGTTCTGACCAAGTTGCCGACGATCAAACCGAGTTTGACGCGACGCGACGCCGGGTCGACAAACCATTCCGGACGGAACGGCATACTGGCCATGCCGCGCGACTCGGCCATGGCGTTGGTTTCCTTAACCATTTGCTGCGCTTCCGCCGCCACCAAGGCCATCGGGGCGTCGATGGGGTGGGTCTTCAACAGCAGATTCATCACCTGCTCTTTGGTGCGACTCGCCAAGCGCTTTTTCACTTCGCGATGCAGATTGGCGCGAATTTCGGCCAACATCGTCTCGACATTGCCATCCGCTACGCCCAATTGCTTGGCCAATTCGGCGTCGACCGGCGGCAATACCGCCGCCTCGACTTTTTTCACCGTCAATGTAAATTGCGCCGTTTTTCCGGCGACGTCCTGGGACTGGTAATCCGCGGGGAAATTGACGTCGAAGGTTTTGGTCGCCCCGGCCACGACGTCTCCGCCTTCGAGCTGTGCTTCGAACTCGGGCAACATCGAGCCTGCGCCGACCAGCACCGAGTAATCGGTCGCCGCGCCGCCGGCAAATTCCTCGCCATCGATGCGTCCGGTGAAATCGACCGTCAATCGGTCGCCTTTTTCGGCGGCGCGTTCGGCGGTTTGGTAGGTCACGCGCTGCTTGCGCAACATTTCGAGCGTTTTGTCGAAGTCGGCTTCCGTGACCGTCAGCATCGGTTTTTCGAGCGATTCGGCGGAGATGTCGGCTAAAACCACGTCCGGATACACTTCGAATATCGCCGTAAATCCGATCTTGCCTTCGCCGGCATCGGCGAGCGGCTCGAAGTGCGGATAACCGGCCATCTCGAAACCCTGCCGACGCAGCTCGGCGACAAAGCCCTTTTCCACGGCGTCGTTCAAGGCGTCCTGATGCGCCTTAGCGCCGTGGGTCTGCTCGATCAGCTTCATCGGCACTTTACCGGGACGGAACCCCGCCATTTTTGCCGTGCGCGCCAGGGTTCTCAGACGTTGCGTCACCTCTGTTTCGATGTCGGCCAAAGCCAGCACCACATTCAGACGCCGTGTCAGCGGACTTTCCGCGCCGACGGCATGCTGCGCATTTGCGACTGCATCCACAGCATTCGCCGTATCGGCCACCGTTGCGCCATCCGTAGTTTCCGTTTCCGTCGTCACTGCGTCCGTCATATCAATTTACCCATCGTTAACGTTTAAGCATAAAAATCGCCCGACCGGCCACCGCCGTATCGTTACCGCTGGCAATTTTCAATTTAATTTCAAACTATTTATGGTGCCCAGGAAGGGACTCGAACCCCCACACCTTGCGGCGGCAGGACCTAAACCTGCTGCGTCTACCAATTTCGCCACCTGGGCATGCGCCGAATCCGCATCGATCCATCATCGCTCCGACCGCAAAATCGACGCCCTTCGGTAACGATTTGCGCAGTCGCGACAGATTCGGCACAACGTGAATCGTCGATTTTACCTGCTTTCGCAATTTCTTTCCGCGTTTCTTCGACACGAGAAGAGCGCGAAAGCCGGTCGATACCTGGCGATACGCCGAGAAATTTGCCGCACAGCGCAAAAGTCGGCGCTGACGGGACGGATCGCCGTTGCCGCGCAGGATGTCGCTGCGTCAATGCGCAATCGGCTTATAGCGGATGCGCTTCGGTTTGGCGCCTTCTTCGCCCAAACGCTTCTTCTTGTCGTCTTCGTATTCGCGATAGTTGCCGGCGAAGAAGCTCCATTGCGACTCGCCCTCGCACGCCAGGATATGGGTGCAGATGCGATCGAGAAACCAGCGGTCATGGCTGATGATCAGCGCGCAACCGGCGAAATCGAGTAGCGCGTCTTCGAGCGCGCGCAGCGTTTCCACGTCCAAGTCGTTGCTCGGTTCGTCGAGCAGCAACACATTGCCGCCGGCCATCAGGGTTTTAGCTAGATGCAAGCGCCCGCGCTCGCCGCCGGACAGATTGCCGACGATCTTTTGTTGATCGCCGCCTTTGAAATTGAAGCGACCGATATAGGCGCGGCTGGAGACTTCCGTTTTGCCTATGGTCAGGATGTCGGCGCCGCCGGCCAGTTCGTCGAACACGGTTTTGCTGCCGTCGAGGCAATCGCGATGTTGGTCGACATACGAGATCTGCACGGTGGGGCCGACGACGATGGCGCCGCTATCGGGCTGCCCCTGGCCGGTGATCATCTTGAACAGCGTCGATTTACCCGCGCCGTTCGGGCCGATGATGCCGACGATCGCGCCGGGCGGCACCTTGAAGCTGAAGTTGTCGATCAGCAGGCG
>DATETD010000153.1:0-4469 GCA_035283885.1 Rhodocyclaceae bacterium | reverse complement strand
GCCGGTGCTGGTGGCGGGCACCGACGGCGTCGGCACCAAGCTCAAGCTGGCCTTCCAATGGAATCGTCACGATACGGTCGGCCAGGATTTGGTGGCGATGAGCGTCAACGATATCCTGGTGCAAGGCGCCGAGCCTTTGTTTTTTCTCGATTATTTCGCCTGCGGTCATTTGGACGTCGAGACGGCGGCGACCGTGGTCGAAGGGATTGCGCGCGGCTGCGAGTTAGCCGGTTGCGCCTTGATCGGCGGCGAAACCGCGGAAATGCCGGGCATGTATCCTGCCGGCGAATACGATCTGGCGGGCTTCGCCGTCGGCGCGGTCGAAAAGTCGCAGATTATCGACGGACGTTCGATCCAAGCCGGCGACGTGGTGTTGGGGCTGGCGTCGTCCGGCGCGCATTCCAACGGCTATTCCTTGATCCGCAAGATTTTGCAGCGCAGCCAGCGCGATTTGAGCGCCGATATCGGCGGCGTGGCGCTGCAAGACGCGGTGATGGCGCCGACGCGCATTTACGTCAAATCCCTGCTGGCGCTACGCGAGACCTTGCGCGCCGACGGCGCCGACATCAAGGGTATGGCGCATATCACCGGCGGCGGACTGACCGAAAACATTCCGCGCGTGCTCGGCGAATCGTTGACGGCGGTGATCGAGCGTTCGGCCTGGACCTTGCCGCCGCTGTTCCAATGGTTGCAGGTCGAAGGCGGCGTTGCCGACGCGGAAATGCATCGCGTATTCAATTGCGGCATCGGCATGGTGGTGATCGTCGCCGCCGCACAGGCCGAGCGCGCCAGCCAGTTGCTGCGCGCGACAGGCGAGACGGTGTATGCCTTAGGCCGGATCGAGACGCGACGCGAGGGGCAGGCGCAGACCGTGGTGCTGTAGGGGGTGTTATGTCGGCGACGCGTAGGAAAGTCCGCTTGTCGCAGTAGGAACGTGGGATAGTTTGGTGTATCCTGCGTTCCCCTGTAGCCGGCTCTGAGAATTGCTTGCGACTGGAGGCGGCTCGCAACCTTGATGGACGAATGAGCGGACTATGACGAAAACTCCCGAATTGCTTGCTCCGGCAGGATCGTTGAAGATGGCGGAAACGGCGCTGAACTTCGGCGCGACGGCGATTTACGCCGGGCAGCCGCGCTATAGTCTGCGGGTGCGCAACAATGGCTTCGGTCGTCTCGAACATCTGGCCGAGGGAATCCGGCTAACACATGCGCACGGCGGCAAGTTTTATGTGGTCAGCAATATTTTGCCGCATAACGCCAAGCTGAAAACCTATCTTGCCGACATGGAACCGGTCGTTGCCATGCAGCCCGACGCGCTGATTATGGCCGATCCGGGTTTAATGCTCATGGTGCGCGAGCGTTGGCCGCAGCTTCCGATCCATTTGTCGGTGCAGGCGAACACGCTGAATTACGCGGCGGTGCGCTTTTGGCGCAACGTCGGCCTCAGCCGCATTATCTTGTCGCGCGAACTCTCGCTCGACGAAGTCGCCGAAATCCGTCAGGAATGCCCCGATATCGAACTGGAAGTCTTCGTGCATGGCGCGCTCTGTATTGCGTATTCCGGCCGTTGTTTGCTGTCGGGATATTTCAACCATCGCGATCCGAATCAGGGCGCTTGCACCAATTCATGCAGATGGGATTATAAGGTGTTGCCGGCGCAAACCGATGCGACGGGCGACGCCTGGTTGTTGGAGGAGCGGCAGCGCCCTGGACAACTGATTCCTATCGACGAGGACGAACACGGGACGTATCTGCTGAATTCCAAGGATTTGCGTGCGATCGAATATATCGAGCAAATCGTCCGGATCGGCGTCGATTCGCTGAAGATCGAAGGGCGCACCAAGTCGCCGTATTATGTCGCGCGCACCTGCCAAAGCTATCGTCAAGCGATCGACGACGCCGTGGCCGGACGACCGTTCGACGCCGAACTCGTCGCCCAACTCGAAGGCTTGGCGAATCGAGGGTATACCGCCGGTTTTTACGAACGCCACCCGGATCGCGGTTATCAGAATTATTTACGCGGGCATTCGGAGTCGGCGCGCAGTCTGTACGTCGGCGATGTGTTGGGCTACGCGGCGGATGGCTGGGCGGAGATCGAGGTGAAGAACCGGTTTAGCGTCGGCGACCGGATCGAGTTGATCCACCCTGCCGGCAACAGCATCCATCAGGTCAGCGCCATGATCGGCGCCGACGAAGTTCCGGGGATGGCGCGGCGCGGCGTGGCGCCGGGCAGCGGCTATCGCGTGCGCATTCCCTTGCCTGCCGGGCGCGAGGGCGCGTTTGTGGCGCGGTTTCTGGGGTAACCGACGCTACGAAAAGTCGGCGCTGGCAGGACGGCCCGCTCGCTACGATTTATTCACAAGCTCTCAGAGCCGGTCCACCGACATGCCGATCAGTTCGCGAATGCTTTGGGGCGTGCCGGGTAGTTCGGCTAGATCGACGGCGGTGAGGCCATCGACGCGCGCAATATCGACACAGGCGCCGACCGCCAGTAGTAATTCGACCGGTGCGGTTTGGCCGTGCAAGATGGCGGCGATCAGCGGCGTATTGCCGTCGTCGTCCTGAGCGTCGATTTCGCAGCCGGCATTGACCAGAATCGCGACGATGGTGGCGTGACCGCCCGCGGCGGCGGCGTGCAAAGGGCGTTGGTTGCCGCCGCCGCGCACTTCGAGATAGGCGCCGACTTCGGTCATCATGCGCACCGCCGCGACGCAGCCGTGCTGGGCCGCAATATACAAAGGGGGACCTTTTTGCGCCAGCAAAGCCTCGGTTTGGCTCAGATTAACCCAGTCGGCGGCGGATAAATCCATCTTATTCTCCAGGGGTTCGATGCGGCGAGTGCGTCGCGCCGCCGGTCAGCCGCGGAAACGCCGCCGTATGCGCCTTCAATTGCCGTCGCGCGGCCTCCCAAGGCGGATGGATCGACGCCACGGTCGCCCAGAAACGCGGGCCGTGATTCATTTCGAGTAGATGCGCGACCTCGTGCGCCACGACATAATCGCTCAACGATAATGGCAGAAAGATCAGTCGCCAATTGAGACGGATGCCGCCGACCAGGCTGCAACTGCCCCAGCGGGTCTGTGCCGACGATAGCCCGAGTTTAGGGGTGGGCACGGCGAGCCGAGCGCAATAGTCGGCGAGGCGATGCTGGAAATGTCGCAACGCCTGTTTATGTAAAGCGCGTTGCGCGAGGCTCGCCAGGTCGGCGTCGCGTCGCGCTTCGAGAATCAGGGTGTCGGCCAGCCAGCGGCTGCGGTTGGCGCCGGGCAGGATGCGTATCGTGGTTTCTCTCCCCAGCACGACGAGGCGGACGCCATCCTCGATGCATAGTATCGGCTGAGCGTGCGGCGGCAGCCGTTCGTTCAGCTTGCGCCTCACCCATTGCCCATGTCGTTGGATAAAGTCTTCGATGGTCGGCAAAGCGATATTCGGCGGCGCGGCGACGCGCAGCCCGCGGGCGTCGATACGTAGCGAAAGTCGTTTGGCGTTGCGGTTCAGGCGGTATGGAACCAGCTCGCCGTCGATCTGGATTGCATGCGTGGGCGTGGGTGGGGGCATGGGCGGTGGCAGCCGTCTCGTCAGCGCCGAGTTTTGCGCCGAGCGGCGATAGGGCTTATCGGTACAAGTGCGGACTGATGCGCCGCATTTCGCTTTCGATCCAGTGTTCGGCGCGTCGCATGATTTCGTTCTCGTCCAGACCGATAGGATCGATCGCCGGGCCGATGCTGACGGTGACGACGCCGGGGCGCTTGAACAGCGCATTGCGTCCCCAGAATTCGCCGGAGTTGAGCGCCACCGGCACGACAGGCACGCCGGTGCGCACGGCGAGAAATGCGCCGCCGGCCTTATAGGAGCGCTTGCTGCCGGGCGGCGCGCGCGTGCCTTCGGGGAAAATGATTATCGGGTATCCTTGCGACAGGCGGATGCGGCCTTGTTTGAGCAGTTGGCGCAAGGCGTGCGTCGCGGTGCCGCGATCGATCGCAATCATCGGCACCACCGCCAATGCCCAGCCGAAAAACGGAATGCGGGTCAATTCTTTTTTCCAGACATAGAGCGCTTCGGGGAAGACTTGCTGCAAGACGATGGTTTCCCAGGCGGATTGATGCTTGCTGAGAATCACCTTCGGCCCGGAGGGGATGTTTTCGCGCCCGAGTAGGCGGTAGTCGATGCGGAGTACATGCTTGATCAGCCAGATGGTCATCAGCACCCACGGAACCGCCGCACGGCGGCGCATGCGGTGCGGCAGCGGGAAGCACAGCATAATCGATAACGCCAACGGCGGTGTGGCGAGGATCAGTATCAGCATGAACAGCAGGGATCGAGCGACTGCGGCCATGTGTGTCGCCGGCTTAATCGAGGATGGAAGCGACGGCGGCGGCCAGATCGGAAAAGATCGGGATGTCCGGCGTCAGCGCCGGATCGTGCACCGTCTTGTTTCCTTTGCCGGTGCGCACCAGTAGCGGTTGCGC
>DATETD010000152.1:0-9798 GCA_035283885.1 Rhodocyclaceae bacterium | reverse complement strand
GGTCGAAACCGATCACGTTCATGCCGAGTTTGATCGCCGCATCGGCCACCAGACAGCCGATCTTGCCCAAGCCGATCACGCCCAGGGTCTGCCCGGCGATTTCATAGCCGGCAAAGGCTTTCTTGCCGTCTTCAACCTTCTTTTCCATTTCGGCGTCGCTGGGATCGAGCTTGGCGACGAAATGTAGCGCCGCCGCCAGATTACGCGCCGCCATCAGCATGCCGGCGACCACGAGTTCCTTCACCGCATTGGCGTTGGCGCCCGGCGCATTGAACACCGGCACGCCGCGCGCGCTCATCGCCTTGACCGGGATGTTGTTGGTGCCGGCGCCGGCGCGACCGATCGCCTGGACGCTGGCCGGAATATCCATCGAATGCATATCGGCGGAACGCAACAACACCGCATCGGGAGTGTCGGGTGCGGCGAACTTCTTGCCGGTTACATACCGTTTCGACGGCAGACGTTGCAGGCCGCTCGCCGAAATTTGATTCAAAATCAGAACATTGAATATCTTAGTCATATCGAGTATCCATTTCAGCCGTAATTTAGCCGCAATCAACCATGCTTGGCCGCAAATTCCTTCATGTAATCCACCAGCGCCTGTACGCCGGCTTGCGGCATGGCGTTGTAGATCGAAGCGCGCATGCCGCCGACCGAGCGATGGCCTTTGAGCTGCGACATATGGCGCGCCTTGGCGCCCTTAAGAAACTCTTCGTCGAGCGCCGCATCCTTGAGCGTGAACGGCACGTTCATCAGCGAGCGGTCTTCTTTGCGCACCGGATTGGCGTAGAAGTCGGTCGAATCGAGGTAGTCGTACAGAATTCCGGCTTTTTGGGCGTTTTGCTGCGCCACCGCCGCCAGGCCGCCTTGCTGCTTGAGCCATTGGAACACCAGACCGGCGATGTAAATGCCGTAGGTCGGCGGGGTGTTGTACATCGAATCGTTTTCGGCGTGGGTCTTGTAGTCGAGCATAGTCTGAGGCTGAGGCACACCCTTGCCGATCAAATCGTCGCGGATAATCACGATCGTCAAACCTGCCGGGCCGATGTTCTTCTGCGCGCCGGCGTAGATCAGACCGTACTTGCCGACGTCGATCGGGCGCGACAGTATGTTCGACGACATATCGCAGACCAAGGGAACCTTGCCGGTTTCGGGCGTCCAGTGGAACTCGACGCCGCCGATGGTTTCGTTGGCGGTGTAATGCACATAAGCCGCGTCGCCGTTGAGCTTCCACTCGGCTTGAGTCGGCGCATAACTGAATTTTTTATCTTCGCTCGAAGCGATTACATTGACCGTGCCGAAACGCTTGGCTTCCTTAATGGCCTTTTTGGCCCATTCGCCGGTATGCACGTAATCCGCCGCGCGCCCCGCCATCAGATTCATCGGGATCATTTCGAATTGCAGCGTCGCCCCGCCTTGCAGGAACAGCACTTTGTAATTCGACGGTATGCCCATCAGTTCGCGTAAATCGGCCTCGGCTTGGGCGTGAATCGCCATGTACTCCTTGCCGCGATGGCTCATCTCCATTACGGATTGGCCACTGCCATGCCAGTCGAGCAACTCTTCGGCGGCCTGCTTGAGAACGGCCTCGGGCAATGCGGCGGGGCCGGCGCTGAAATTAAATATACGTGTCATAATGTAGCCTTACTCTTCACACAGATTCATCGGGGTTGGATTCGCTGCTCGATGCAGCCTCTTCGTCGGCCGCGCTTAATTCACTTGCCGCGCCTACCGAGCTTGCCGATTCGGCCTCGATCACCTCGGCGGCTTCGATCGCCTCGGCAATGCTTTCCGGATCTTCAGTCTCGATCACTTTCTCGACGCCGGCCAACACCGTGCCGGCATCCAGGTTGATCAAGGTCACGCCTTGCGTCGAACGCCCCATTTCACGGATATCCGTGACGCGGGTGCGGATCAACACGCCGCCCGAGGAAATCAACATGATTTCCTCGCGCGTCTCGCCCGAGGCCACCAAGACTGCGGCGACCACCCGGCCATTTCGTTCCGAGGTTTGAATCGCGATCATGCCCTTAACGCCACGGCCATGCCGCGTGTATTCGGCGATCGCCGTGCGTTTGCCGTAACCGTTCTCGGTCGCCGTCAATACGGAATACTGTTCGCTATTGGCGACCAGCATCGAGATCACGCGCTGCCCGTCTTCGAGCGACATGCCGCGCACGCCGCGCGCGCCGCGGCCCATCGGGCGCACGTCGTCTTCGGCAAAGCGCACCGCCTTGCCCGCATCGGAGAACAGCATCACATCGCACTGACCGTTGGTGATCGCCACGCCGATCAAATGATCGCCTTCGTCGAGATCGACCGCAATAATCCCGGCCTTGCGCGGATTGGCGAAGCTGGTGAGCGGCGTCTTCTTGACCGTGCCCATCGCGGTCGCCATGAAGACGAAATGCTGTTCGTCGAATTCCTTGACCGGCAACACGGCGGTGATTTTCTCGCCTTCTTCGAGCGGGAACAGATTGACGATAGGCTTGCCGCGCGAATTGCGCGTGCCTTCGGGCGCTTCGTACACCTTGATCCAATACACGCGACCGCGGCTGGAGAAACAGAGAATCGAATCGTGAGTATTCGCAACAAATAAACGATCGACGAAGTCGTCGTCCTTCACCGTCGCCGCCTGTTTGCCGCGCCCGCCGCGACGTTGCGAACGGTAATCGGCCAAGGGCTGACGCTTGATATAACCCGAGTGCGACAGCGTAACCACCATATCTTCGCGCACGATCAAGTCTTCGAGATGGATATCGGCGGTGTTCATGACGATTTCGGAACGACGCGCATCGCCGAATTGCGCCTTCACCGCACGCAACTCCTCGACGATGATCGCGCTAATCCGTTCGGGCCGCGCCAGGATATCGAGCAAGTCGGCGATCTGCGCCATGACTTCCCTATATTCGGCGACGATCTTGTCCTGCTCCAAACCGGTCAAGCGCTGCAAGCGCAATTCCAGAATCGCCTGCGCCTGGGCGTCGGAGAGCGTGTAACCTTGCGCCGACAAACCGAACTCGGCAGCCAAGCCTTCGGGGCGCGAGGCGTCGGCCAGCGCGCGCACCAGCATTTCTTCCACCAAGGCCGAACGCCAAGTGCGCGCCATCAATTCGCGCTTGGCTTCCGCCGGCGTCTGCGAGGCTTTGATCAAAGCGATGATTTCATCGACGTTCGACAACGCCACCGCCAAGCCTTCGAGGATATGGCCGCGTTCGCGCGCCTTGCGCAATTCGAAAATCGTGCGTCGCGTAATCACCTCGCGCCGATGGGCGAGGAAGCATTGCAGCATATCCTTGAGATTCAGCAACCGCGGGCGGCCGTCGACCAAGGCCACCATATTCATGCCGAAGGTATCCTGCAACTGCGTCTGCTTGTACAGGTGATTCAACACCACGTCCGGCACTTCGTTGCGCTTCAATTCGATCACCAGGCGCATGCCGGACTTGTCGGACTCGTCCTGAATATGCGCGATGCCGTCGATCTTCTTGTCGCGCACCAATTCGGCGATCTTTTCCTGCAGGGTTTTTTTATTGACCTGATACGGCAACTCGTCGACGATGATCGCCTGACGCCCGCTGGTCTTGATGTCCTCGATATGGGTGCGCGCCAGAATAATCACGCGACCGCGACCGGTCATATAGCCGTCGCGCACGCCGGATACGCCGTAGATCAAGGCCGCCGTCGGGAAGTCCGGCGCCGGGATGATCTTGATCAGATCCTCGATCGAGGTTTCGGGATATTCCAGCAAGGTCAGACAACCGTCGATCACCTCGTTCAGATTATGCGGCGGAATATTCGTCGCCATGCCGACGGCAATACCCGACGAGCCGTTGATCAATAGATTGGGGATGCGCGCCGGCAGAATCAGCGGCTCTTGCTCGGAGCCGTCGTAGTTCGGGCCGAAATCGACGGTTTCCTTGTCGATATCGAGCAATAACTCATGGCCGATCCGCGCCATGCGGATTTCGGTATACCGCATCGCCGCGGCGTTATCGCCATCGACCGAGCCGAAATTGCCCTGACCGTCGACCAGCATGTAGCGCAAGGAAAAATTCTGCGCCATACGAACGATGGTGTCATACACCGCCGTGTCGCCGTGCGGATGATATTTACCGATCACATCGCCGACGATACGCGCCGATTTCTTGTAGGCCTTATTCCAATCGTTATTCAGTTCGTGCATCGCGAACAACACGCGACGATGCACCGGCTTCAAGCCATCGCGCACATCCGGTAGCGCCCGACCGACGATTACACTCATCGCATAATCGAGGTAGGAATGCCGCATTTCCTCTTCGAGGCTGATTGGCAGGGTTTCTTTAGCGAACGAATTCATGTAGAACGGCCCCCATCGACACGCCACCGAACGAACGCCCCGACGGAAACAACGGGATCGCACGGACCGGCGATACGATCAAGAAGCACTGACGTGAAAGCCGAAGATTTTAGCATGCAGACTGCCGCGAACCGCCGATCCAATTGCCGAGAAGGCGCAAATCGTGGTTCAATCCCTGCATGGATACGCACCCACCCACCCCCATCGACCTTCTGCTCTGCCCGGAGTGGATCATTCCGATCGAACCCGCCGGCGTCACATTGACCGGTCACGCCCTCGCCGTCGATCGCGGCAAGATTGCCGGAGTGTTGCCGCTCATGGAGGCGCTGCAACGGTTCAAGCCGCGCGAACGCCTTGATTTACCGGGACAAGTGCTGATGCCCGGTTTAATCAATACGCACACGCACGCCGCAATGACCTTGCTGCGCGGTTATGCCGACGACCTTCCACTGATGCCTTGGCTCACCGAGCGCATCTGGCCCGCCGAAGCTCGCCATGTCGGCGTCGATTTCGTGCGCACCGGCGCCTTGCTCGCCTGCGCCGAGATGCTGCGCGGCGGCGTCACCACCTTCAACGACATGTATTTCTACCCGTGCGCGGCGGCGGAAGCCGTCCAGCAAGCGGGCATCCGCGCCGTGCTCGGCATCATCGCCGTCGAATTCCCTACCGGCTACGCCGCCGACGCCGACGACTATCTCAGCAAAGGACTCGCGACGCGCGACTCGCTGCATAACGACGAATTGATAAGTTTTTGCATGGCGCCGCACGCCCCCTACTCGGTCTCGGACAAAACGCTGGAGCGCATCGTCACGCTCTCGGCGCAACTGAATATCCCGATTCATATGCACATCCACGAGACGCGCCATGAAATCGAACAAAGTCTGGAGCACTACGGCGTGCGCCCTATCGAGCGATTGCGCCGCCTCGGCTTGCTTGGCCCGCAACTGATCGCCGTGCACGCCGTGCACCTCGACCGCAGCGAAATAGAACTCATGGCCTACGAAGGTTGCCATGTCGCCCATTGCCCCACCTCCAATCTCAAATTGGGCAGCGGCATCCCCTCCATGGTCGATCTGCAAGCCAGCGGCGTCAATTTCGGCCTCGGCACCGACGGCGCCGCCTCGAACAACCGTCTGGACATGTTTCAGGAAATGCGCCACGCCGCTCTATTGGCCAAAGGCGTCAGCGAAAACTCCGCGGCATTTAACTCCCACAGCATACTTCGCGCAGCCACCTTGGGCGGAGCGTGCGCGCTGGGATTGGACGACGTCATCGGTTCCTTACGCCCCGGCAAAGCCGCCGACCTGTGCGCGATCCGCTTGGACGAATGGATGATACAACCCTGCTTCGATCCGGCGTCCCATCTCGTCTACGCCATCGGTCGCGAGCAGGTTACCCATACCTGGGTCGCGGGTAAATTACTGATGCAGCACGGACGATTCACAAAAATCGCAAACATCGATATCGCCGATTTGCTTGCGGCCTCAAGTTTGTGGCATACTCGGCTGACCTCCTGATTGTTGTACACTAATCGGGTCAGTTGCTGCGTGCGAACTCTCGTCGATGCAACATGACGCTCCTGCACCATTTTTTCGGTAATATCGCGTCGCTAGAGTTCGCGACATCCATTTTTTTAATGTCATTTCAGTTTTAAAGGGGAGAACATGATCCATCGCGCCAAACAATCTTTGCTGCTCGCCGCTTTACTTGGGGTATCCGTTTCCGCTTTAGCGCAAACGCCCGGTATCGATCTTAAGGGAACCGTAGGCTACGTTATCGACCAACGCGGCTATGTCGCCAAGAGCGGCACAGGTCTGTGCTGGCGCACCGGTTACTGGACGCCTGCGATGGCGATCGCCGAGTGCGATCCCGACCTAGTTCCGAAAGAATCCAAACCCAAGATCGCTCAACCGACGCCGGCGGTAACTCCGCCGCCGCCGATCCCGGCGCCCAAGCCCGCCGCCCAGAAAATAACCATGGCCGCCGACGCCCTGTTCGACTTCAACAAGGCCACGCTGCGCGACGAAGGCAAGGCGAAGCTCGACAAATTGGTAACGGACGTCAAAGGACTGAAGCTGGAAGTGATCATCGCCGTCGGTCACGCCGACCGCTTCGGCTCCGATGCGTACAACCAGAAGCTGTCCGAAAAACGCGCCGAGTCGGTCAAGGCCTATCTGGTCGGCAAAGGCGTCGAAGCCAATCGCGTCTATAGCGAAGGCAAGGGCAAGAAGCAGCCCGTCACCAAGCCCGATCAGTGCAAAGGACCGAAGAGCAAGAAGACGGTCGATTGCCTGCAACCGGATCGCCGCGTCGAAATCGAAGTCATCGGCACCAAAGCCGATTAATCGCTACGCTTCGGTAAAAAGCCCTGCCTTGCAGGGCTTTTTTTGTTAACGTTCAGCCTAGAACCATGGAACCTACGAACAACGTCGACCCCAACGAACTGGAAAAATTCGGCCAACTCGCCCACCGCTGGTGGGACCCCAACTCGGAATTTCGCCCACTGCACGACATCAATCCGACTCGATTGCAGTGGATCGATAGCCGCGCCCATCTCGCCGGTAAGCGCACGCTCGACGTCGGCTGCGGCGGCGGCTTGGTCAGCGAAGGCATGGCGAAACTCGGCGCTGACGTGACGGGTATCGATCTCTCCGAAAAGCCGCTCGGCGTCGCCCGCCTGCATCTCTACGAAAGCGGACTGCCGATTACTTATCGCTTGATCGCCGCCGAGGCCTTGGCCGCCGAATCGCCCGCGAGCTTCGACGTCGTCACCTGCCTGGAAATGCTCGAACACGTACCCGACCCGCAAAGCACCGTACTCGCTTGCGCCCAGTTGCTGACGCCGGGCGGGCAGGTATTCTTCTCCACGCTCAATCGCAATCCGAAATCCTATCTGCTGGCGGTGATCGGCGCCGAGTATGTGCTCAAGCTCATGCCGAAAGGCACGCACGACTATACCCGCTTCATCAAACCCGCCGAATTGGCGCAGTTCTGCCGCCAGGCCGGACTGGAGGTCGAGGAAATTTGCGGCTTGCATTACAACCCGTTCAACCGCAGTTGCTCGCTGAGTTCCGACAGCAGCGTCAATTATATGCTACGCGCACGCCGCAATGCCTGAAGCGATTCTGTTCGACTTGGACGGCACGCTCGCGGACACCGCCCCGGACTTAGGCGGGGCGATGAACCACTTGTTGCAAGAACAGGGCCTAGCCCCACTGCCGATCGAGCAACTCCGCCCCCATGTCTCGGCCGGAGCGCGCGGCCTGATCGCCGCCGCGATGGGCGTGACACCGCAGCACGCGGACTACGTCATGCTGCAGAAACGCTTTCTCGATATTTATCGAGACGCGCTCTGTGTGGATACCTGTTTGTTCGAGGGCATAGGCGAGCATTTACGGCAACTCGAACGACGCCGGATTCCCTGGGGCATCGTCACCAACAAATCCCAGCGCTTCGCGCTCCCGTTGATCGAAGCCTTGGGACTGAGACAGCGCACAGCCTGCGTGGTCTGCGGCGACAGCGCCCCTCGCCCCAAACCGCATACCCATCCGATGAAACTGGCCAGCCTGCTGATCGGCGTCGTCGCCGATCGGTGCGTCTATGTCGGCGACGACGAACGGGACGTCGTCGCCGGTCGCCAGGCCGGGATGAAAACCATTGTCGCCGCTTGGGGCTACTTGGGCGAAAACACGGCGCCCGAACACTGGGGCGCCGACGAGATCGCCCAAACTCCCGGCGCCATCGTTTAAGCCTCTCGGTAGGCGTCCGAAACCGACAGAAATGCGGCGACGACATCCGGATCGTACTTCCCGCCCGATTCGCTCTGGATCATGGCGATGGCCTCAGTATGAGCGAATGCGCCGCGCCACGGGCGTTTCGATGTAAGCGCCATATAACCGTCGGCGACGGCCACGACCCGGCCCGATAAAGGGATATCCTTCGCCGCCAACTGCTGCGGGTATCCGCCGCCATCGTAGCCTTCGTGATGAGTCAGCGCAATTTCCCTGGCGAGACCGATCGCGCGCCCGCCGCCGACTTCGGCAAGAATCTCGTCGAGTAAATCGGCCCCGGCTTGCGGATGCCGACGTACTGCCATCGATTCGTCCGCCGACAGCGCGCCGGCTTTTTCGAGTATTGCCGCAGGAATGCGGCAGTTGCCGAGATCCGCGAGCATCGCGGCGCGCTCTATGGTTTCGGCGAGCCGGTCGCCGATTTTTTCCGCTACGCCGTTTTGCTGCATTTGCAGCACGACATCGCGACAGAGTCTGCCGCGATTGACAAGATAGGGAATCGAAAGGTAATCGGCATTGACCGTCAATTTGGCCAATAGCGCCAGCTCGGCGTTTTGATCGTTTCTGGATTGTTCGACAAATTCGTAGTTATCGCAGGCGAGAACGATTTTTTCGCAAAACACGATCATCAAAGCCAGCTCGGCCTCGCTGATCGTACGCGCGCCGCCGATATAGATGGCGACATCGCCCGCATTCGGCAGCGATACCGGATAAATCGAACGCTTGCCGTCGGTATGAGCATTGCGACTCGACAGCACCTGTTCGACGAGCGCCGAGCTTTCGGCGTCGAGCGCGTACTCTATCGACTCGCCGACAAACGGTTCGAAGCTGCCGCACGCCGCCATGATGCGAGAATCGTCGGCTTGTCGAATGAGAATCAGATCGATCAGATCGTTATCGCCGATATCCAGCAAAGAGCCCAATTGCTGCAACAGGCCGGAAATAAACAGATTGCGCGAACGAAAATCCATAGTGCTCGCCGCATCGAGAATCTTGGCCAAACCACGGCGACTCGACTCTATGGTTTGCAAATCCTGAAACGATCGCAATGCGGAAACGATGGACGTGAACATTTTCTGCGTCGTCATTTCCGATTTCGACTTGTAATCGTTGATATGATAATTCAATACAACGCTATCTTCGGGCGCAATGCCCGGTTGTCCGGTGCGCAAAATGATGCGCACCATCTGATTGTCGAGTTCGTCGCGTATCCGTTTGACGGCCTCAAGGCCGGCGTGCTCCGTTTCCATCACCACATCGAGAAAAACCACCGCCGTATCGGGATGGCGACGCAAAATATCGCAGGCTTCCGCCCCGGAATACGCATCGAGAAATTCGATGCCGCGATCTTTGAAGGAAAAATCCTTGAGCACCAATTTCGTCGCAATATGAACATCCGGCTCATCGTCGGCGATAAGCACTTTCCATGCGGTGGCTTCGATCGCCTCCGCAGGATCGACCTCATTGTCGAAAACAAACTCATCGGCCATGTCAACCATATCGACCATTTCAGACGTCGTCGAATTCATTCCTGTCCCTCATATAAATAGCTTTCGACATGCTCGCTCGCAATTAAGACATCGCTCGTTATACGTCATAGCCCCACAATTTATGCAAGTCGATCTTCACGATAGGATCGCGGTCGACCACGTCGACAATCTCGAATTC
>DATETD010000151.1:0-3578 GCA_035283885.1 Rhodocyclaceae bacterium | reverse complement strand
ATAAACCAGGAGAGAATACAACCAGCTACTTCACCATCAAAATCCGGCAGACTCCAGCCACCAAGGAGAGAGTGACGCTTGCTCTGGCCGTATATGCAAACTGCCAATCTGCAAGTTCATTGATATGCTCTGAAACGCTGGGGCGGCGTTTGCGCCAAGACAAACGAGACGGGCGTCAGGAGAAATAGACTGCATATCTTCGATGTATGTTTCATTGGTGAATTTGGCGGGTGTTCGTCGGCGGGATGGGCGGAAACGATGGATTGTATCGACTCGTGCACGCCTTTCGTTGCGGCGATTCGACGCTGAAATTTACATGATATTCCGTTGTCGTGTACTTCGTTCCGTTTGACGAGGCGGCGATGCTCGTGGATACTGCGCTTTGGTGGTCGGGTGTCTTTGTCGAGGAAGCGATCCGATCGATATCGATCGTTGTCTAGGGAGACTAATTATGTCATTGTCGCGTTCCGTCGTTCTTTCCGCGTTTTCTTTATTCACGGCGTCCTTCGCCGCCACGGCGCTTGCCGATCATCCGACGTATGCTGTGAGTATTTTACAAAATAGTTATAGCCCTGTGAATCAGCAAGTGATGGCGCTGATCGGCCAGAAAAACCTCAAGGGCTTGAAGGAAGTGCTCAAAAAGCCCGGTAGCGTCAATGTGGCCGACAATAAGGGCGCGCGCCCGGCGCACTATGCGGCGCATATGGGCAATCTCGATGCGATGAAGCTCTTCGTCAGCCTAGGGGCCGATGTCAAAGCGACGACGTTCGGCGGCTGGACGACGCTGCACTATGCGGTGGCGGCGGGTCACGCCGACTTGGCCGAGTATCTGATTGCTCACGGGGTGGCGATCGATGCGAAGGATGTCGGCGGCGAAAGTCCGTTGTTCTATGGCGTGGAGTCGGGCAATACGACGATCGCCGAGTGGTTGATCAAGCGCGGCGCCAACGTCAATCACGAAAACAGCAAGGGCGAAACGCCGCTGTCGGTTGCCAAGGGGCATAAGATGGTAAAAATGATCGAGTTGCTGCAAAAACTCGGCGGCAAGGAAGGCGCGGCATATACGCCCGATCCTAACGATCGCGATTGACTTGGGCGATAACCGGGTATGGATATATCGGAGTCCTATATGGGTTGGGCCGGTTAAAGCCCGGCATGGGAGTTGCGCCTTTTTAGCGAGACCGAACTATGGACATTATCCAACTCACGCATCGCAATTCGTATGTGATTGCGACTCACGACAGCGACGGAACCTTACTGGTGGGAGAGGATGCAGTGCGTCGTTTGTTGTTGAAACATCTGTTGAAATTAGGGCCGGAAGATCGCTATCTACGTTTTTTTAATATGCAGAACGATAACGGAATCGGCGCTTACGTCGAGCGTATCGATTTGACGGAAGATGGCGTTTTCGTCGCCTTCGACGAAAACGGGAAGAAGATCGTCGGTTTTCTGCATGCGCTGAGAATCGAGAATCTCGAAACCGAGTATGAATTCGGTTTGACCGTGAATCCCGACCGACGCGGGCAGGGGATAGGCTACGACCTGTTTGCGACGGCGATGAAATGGGCGCAAAATCTGGGAGGCCAGCGCATTTACATCAACTGCCTGTTCCAGAACGTCGCCATGCAGAAGATCGCCGAAAAATTTCGCATGGAAAGCCGGAAGATCGACTACGAGACCAAGGAAAGCGAGATCAGGATCGGCTCCGCGCCCAATCTGCTCGCCTACGCCGCCCAGCAGACCGCCAATAGCGTACTGTTATGCGATTTGGCGTATCGTCGGCAGATTCATTCCTTGATGTCGTATTTCGGCGTGGCGCATTGAGCGTGGGACGCAGGTCAGCGAGCGATCGCCTCCGCCAGATCCATCACCGAAGCGGCATAGAAGCTGCTGCGGTTGTAGCGCGTAATCGCCCAGAAATTTTGGTAGCCGAGGCGGTATTCGGTCGCGGCGTGCGGTGTGACGAAGTCGATCAGCGCGGCGGGCTGATTGGGAATTTCCCTATCCGTCGCGCCGGCGCCGACTTTCTGTAGATCGACGCCCAGCGCCAGCATCGCTTCGGGCGTCATGCGCGGCGCGATGCCCTCGTCGATCAGCGTTTGCAAGCCGTCGCCGCCCGCCAGTACGCGCACGGCGATCGGTTGGCCTTTTTGCCAGCCGTGTTGCGCCAGAAAATTGGCGACGCTGCCGATGGCGTCTTGTCGGCTCTCGACCAGATCGATGCGTCCGTCTTGGTCGAAATCGACGGCGAAGCGGCGGCGCGAGGAGGGGAGAAATTGCGGCAGACCCAAGGCGCCGGCATACGACCCGACATAGTCGAGCGGGCTGCGCTGTTCGTCGCGCGCCAGCAACAGCAGTTCTTCGAGTTCCTTGCGGAACAGCGGCGCGCGCGGCGGATAATCGAAGGCCAGGGTGGTCAGTGCGGCGAAGCTGTTGAAATTTCCCATATTTTTGCCATAGATCGTTTCGACGCCGATGATCGCGGCGATAACGGCGGCCGGCACGCCGTAGCGGGTTTCGGCTTCGTCGAGGTCTTTGGCGTACTCGCGCATAAAGCGCCGCCCGGCCGCGATGCGGATCGGTTCGACGAAGCGCGAGCGGTAGGTTTGCCACGAGCGTATGCCGGGATTTTTGGGCGGTCGAATCGCCTTGATGACGTTGGGAATCGGCTGGGTTTGCGCGAACCAGCGGCTCAACTCGCGCGGGTCGAAACCGTGCTGGGTTTGCATCGATTCGATAAACGCTTTTACGTCTGCGCGTTGGGCGTAATCGATTTTGGCGGCGGCGGGAGCGAGGGCGAGCAAGAAAAGCATCGGCCAGAGGGAACAAACGACGGCGAAGGTTTTTTTCATGGGGAGTCGGTAGGGGACGCAGGCGCCGAGAAAAAGCGCCGAAAACGGACGTCGCGGCGCGCGGTTCATGATAGAGTGATTATAACCGCTAGCGACCGGGCCGATCGCGCTTGGCGCTGCATTCCGCTTGATGTTTTCTTGAAAGGATATCGCCATGAATCGTCGACTGCCTTGCGGCGCGCTGCTCGCCGTATGCCTAACAACTTCCATCGCAGCGGAAACCTTAGCGCCGGGTTGGCATTTATTGGTCAATACGACCTCCAAGCCGCTGAATGTGACCACTGCTTTCGGTACGCCGACCGCACCCGTGGCGAATCTGACGAGCGGCGTGACCACCGTTTGGGTGTGGGATGCGGCTTCGAGTACGTGGGGTTTTTATACGCCGGCGCAGGCCGACGGCGGTGCGGCGTATGCGGTGAGTAAAGGATATACCGCGCTGACGCAGATTCCGTTCAATCGCGGTTTCTGGCTGAATGTCGCCAGTCCGATATCGTGGTCGCCGACGACGTACGCCAGTAGCGCCGAGGCGTTTTTACCAGGATGGCATCTGCTCGGCAATCTGTCGGCGCAGCCGCTGAATGTTGCCGAAACCTTCGGTTCCCAGGCCAAGCCGCTCGCCGATCTGACGCTTGGCGTCACTACGCTGTGGACATGGGATACGGCGGCCAACGGCTGGCGTTTTTATACGCCGGCGCAGGCCGACGGCGGTGCGGCGTATGCAGCAAG